>JADGDJ010000330.1 GCA_016744925.1 Spirochaetaceae bacterium | reverse complement strand
AGTGAGAGGATGGCGTAATGGCTGATTTCAGAACACATTTAATGTTATGTGCCGGAACCGGTTGTGTTTCGAACAAATCACTCGAAGTAAAAGAGGCTCTGGTAAGTGAAATAGCCAAACAGAACCTCCAGGACGAAGTGGAAGTCGTTTCCACCGGATGCCAGGGGTTCTGTGCCCAGGGACCGATTGTCGTGGTAAAACCGGACAATATATTTTATCAGCTTCTCGATGTGAAAGACGTTCCTTTCCTTGTGGAAGAACATTTTCTTAAAGGCCGCCAGGTTGAAAAGTTTATGTATAATCCGCCTGATAATGAGGAAAAGATACCTAAACTCGATGAAATTGGTTTTTTCAAAAAACAACAGCTGATTGCTTTGGCTAACAGAGGGTTGATTGATCCTGAAAAAATCGATGAATATATCGGGCGGGGTGGATATAAGGCCGCTATAAAAGCTTTGACTCAGATGACTTCAGAAGAGATTATTGAGGAAGTACTTCAGGCCGGTCTCAGAGGTCGTGGTGGTGCAGGTTTTCCCACTGGCTTAAAATGGAAATTTGCAGCCTCTTCCCCGGGAGATGAAAAATACGTTATCTGTAACGCCGACGAAGGAGATCCCGGAGCATTTATGGATAGATCTATCGTAGAGTCCGACCCTCATGCCGTAATTGAAGGGATGTTGATCGGAGCGAAAGCCATAGGTGCTTCTAAAGGATTTGTCTACGTCCGTGATGAATATCCACTGGCAGTTGAACGAATGATCCGTGCCATTGAAGATGCAAGAAATTATGGATTGCTCGGTGAAGATATTTTTGATTCGGGATTTGATTTTGATCTCAAAGTGAACAGGGGAGCCGGTGCTTTTATCTGTGGTGAAGAAACATCGCTCATCGCTTCTCTAGAAGGGAATATGCCCGAACCGAGAGTACGACCTCCCTTTCCGGCAGTTTCAGGATATAACGGTAAACCGACAAATATCAACAATGTTGAGTCCTGGGCCACAATCCGGCATATCATTAATAATGGGGCCGAATGGTTTTCCAGTATCGGTACGGAAAAGAGTAAGGGAACAAAAGTTTTCTCTCTTGTAGGTAAGGTAAACAACACTGGCCTTGTGGAAGTTCCTATGGGTGTTACTGTCCGTGAAATAATTTTTGATATCGGAGCCGGTGTTCTGGGTGGTAAGAAATTTAAAGCCGTTCAGACGGGAGGTCCTTCTGGCGGCTGTATTCCCGAGTCTCTTCTTGATACACCAGTAGATTATGAATCGCTCGCAAAAGTTGGTTCTATTGTAGGATCCGGCGGTATGATCGTTATGGATGAAGATAACTGTATGGTTGAAGTTGCAAGATATTTTCTCGCTTTTACCCAGCAGGAGTCTTGTGGGAAATGCCCTCCCTGTCGTGAGGGAACCAGACATATGATGAATATCCTCACGGACATTACAGAGGGACGGGGAAAACCCGGTGATATCGATATGCTTCTCGAAATGGCACTGCTTGTTAAGGATACATCCTTATGTGCTCTCGGTCAGACTTGCCCTAATCCGATTATCACAACAATTAAATATTTCCGGGATGAATATGAAGCCCATATCAATGAGAAGAGATGTCCCGCTAAAGAGTGTAAAGAACTCATCCATTTTGATATTAAAGACAATTGCGTCGGTTGTACTGTCTGCGCCAAAAACTGTCCTGTTGCAGCCATTAGTGGAGAGAGAAAAGCTATACATATCATCGATCAGGATCTTTGCGTTAAATGCGGAATCTGTAAAAACGTATGTAAATTTGATGCAGTGAGGATTGAATCATGATAAATCTGACTATTAACGGTAATAAAGAGGAATTTGCTGAAGAAACAACAGTTCTTGAAGCCTCAAAGACTTTGGGTATTAAAATACCTACTTTGTGTAATAATGATTTTATTAAACCCTATGGCGGATGCCGTTTATGTCTTGTTGAAGTCGCTACTGAAAGAGCTCCCGACTCTTCCAGATTGCTTCCATCATGCTGTACTCCCGTGAGCGATGGTCTGATCATACAGACTGAAACGGAAAGAGTTAAAAAAGCAAGAATCTTCATTCTCCAGCTCCTACTGGCCAGAACGACTGATTCGGAAGAGCTGAAACAGCTTGGTAGAGAACTGGGGGCACTTGTCGAAGACGGCTCCCTTGATCCCGTTGGTAAATATCTTGCCGAGAGAACTGAAAAACCAGCTGATACCAAATGCATACTATGCGGTTTATGCGTACGGGTTTGTGCTGAGGTAACGGAAAGACATGCCATAAGCTTTTATAAACGCGGAATGGAAAAAGAGGTGAGAATTCCTTTTGATAAAGTAGCAGAATCCTGCATCGGCTGTGGATCCTGCGCTTACGTCTGTCCAACCAATACAATAATAATAGAGGAAGTTTCATAAATTCTGACTTTAGGTTATAATTATAGCATCTACACTTTTGGAGATTTTATGAATTTAAAAGACATTTTTGCACCTGTTGAGCAGGAGCTTGAGCAGGTAAAAAAATTATTGAATGTACAGGTCGGGGAAATCCTCGACCGTCATATCCCCGGAAGTGGTCAGATTCAGTTTTTTAATGATCTGTTGAATAGAATTCTGGAAAATCCCGGAAAAATGCTCCGTCCCGTACTAACTTTGCTCTCAGCGAAAGCTGTGGGTGGGGAGATGGATGCCGCCGTTGAGGAATCTGTCGTAAAAATTGCCGCAGCGGTTGAGCTGATTCATTCGGCTTCTCTTGTTCACGACGATATTATTGATGAATCCGATGAACGGCGGGGTCATCCATCTCTGAACAAAATATTCAACAATAAAATTGCTGTGCTTGCCGGAGATATTCTCTATGGGCAGTTTTTTGCGGTTATTGTTGATCTTCCCCTTGCCGATCCTCTTATGAAACTGAAAATACTCAATATTTTCTGTGATGTATCCCAGCAGATGTGTCTCGGTGAGATCAATCAGCACAGAATTCTCAAAAGCGGAAATGAATCTGCTAAAGAGGAATATCTGGATATTCTGAAGAATAAAACAGCAGTGCTTATGTCTGCCTGTTGCCGCTGCGGTGCCATCGCCGCAGGAGCATCACCTCAGATGGAAAACGATATGGCTGAATTCGGATTGAAATTCGGTCTGGCCTTTCAGTTGGCTGATGATCTGAAAGACGGCGATGCGGTTTTTGAAAATACTGAAGAAATAAAATGTCTGGGTAAAGATCAATCGGACCGCGCCAGGGATATTGCTTCACAACTGGCAAATAGAGAGATTGGAGAGAGCTTTACCTCTCTCTGCAATTATCTAAAGCTGTGAAGAATCTTCTCCTGATACAATCGGGAGACCGGCGTGTTTCCAGTCTAAAATCCCTATATCCATTCGCTTGGCATCATAATCATTATCGAGAAGTAAATTGACCGCTTTATCAGCGAGAATACAGTAGTTGTCCCTGCAATAGGTGATGATCTCTTTATTGAGGGGAATCTCCGGCATTCTATCTTCCAGCACTGAGAGAGGGATTGATAGCGCCCCGGGAAGGTGGATATTACAGAATTCCTCATAGGGACGAACATCTATAATCAGCGTCTCCTGCACTTCCAGTTTTTCCAGGACCTCTTCTTTTTTCACAATGGAAATCCGCGAAGGTTTATCGGATATTAGATTCATTGCCGCATGTACTTCCGAAGAGTGGTTTTCCACAAACTTTCTGAAATCCATGAAAAATACACATGTTTCATCATCGGCAAGGCTGTAAAAGATGTATTTTCCTTTTTTCCTTATTTTCACTAGATTTACTGTCTTGAGAGTCTGGAGATGTCGTGAAACATTGGCAACATTTAACCC
>JADGDJ010000329.1 GCA_016744925.1 Spirochaetaceae bacterium | reverse complement strand
GGGATTAGAGCTTATTGTGATTACCGTTTGAAAAATCGTTGGTATCCCACTTTGAAGGGATATTCTGTTGCTCAAATGGGGTTATTCTACAGTCTCGTTGAGACTGTAGAATAGATCAATTTTGAACTTTATCTGAGAACAAATAATTGCTTCAAATTCATAACATATAAAAGAATCCCTCCTACGGAGGAAGAAAATAAAAAAATTATGAAGAATAGATTCTTATAGAAAATCAAAATAGAAAGTTTGCAAAACTTTAATCTTGTCCCCAATATTAAAAAATAAAAAAGAAGAAAAGACACACCACAGGAAATTTAAAATCAATAATCCATAGACCAAAGAAATATTGAATTTGAATTGGGTAATTTCATATGAATTATAATTAATAAGAATAAAAAGTAGATTAATGACATTATCAATAGTACTCTTAATATAAGAGGAATATATGATTAATAATATTACGGCAAATGAATTAAAAGTAAAAGGTGTTTCAATTCTTGAACAAATGACATCAGATCAAAATGAAGCAATTATAACTGTCAGAGGAAAAAGTAAATATGTGGTATTAACAATAGAAGAATATAACTATTTACGAGATTGTGAATTAGAAGCTGCATTAGTAGAATCAAGAAAAGATATTAAAGAAGGGAATTTCCATTCAGACTCCATACATGAACATCTAAAAAGAATTAAAAATGCCTAAAATCCTTTTTACCCAGAGTTATGAAAAAAGAGCAAAGAAATTCATAAAGAAACATCCAGAACTTTCCTCTCAATATGAAAAAACATTAAAAATTCTAGAAATAAATCCAAGTCACCCTTCTCTTCGACTTCATAAATTAGAGGGGAAATTATCAGATTTATATAGTGTATCAATAAATATCAGTTACCGAATTAGTCTTGAGTTTTACATTGCAGATGATGAAATAATATTAATTAGTGTAGGTTCTCACAATGAGGTTTATGGTCATTAAAATAATGATATCAAGATGCCAGATAACAAACGCATGCAGCAAACTCTAGCGCCGTTACCCTGTATGCCACATACCCAAGGGGCTGTGGATCATAAAACGGGTTCTTGTTTTACGGCAGCTGATGCGGGCGTTATGTGCACAACACGTACATGACATTGAAGACGTGTACATCTTTATTGAAAATGAGTACATATGATTTGAATAAGTACAAGAAATATGATATTGTGTACATATGAATGATAAACCTTTTAATGAATTACCTCTACTACCACCCAATACGGATTTTGAATCAAAAAAAATATTAAAACAGGCAATTAAGGCAAATAGAGAATTAGCTCGTTTGAAGGGATATTGTTCTTTACTACCCAACGATTCAATATTATTGAGCTCGATCATTTTAAAGGAAGCAACAGCCAGTTCTGAAATAGAAAATATTATAACAACTCAGGATGAATTATATAAGGCATTAATTTCTAAAGAAATGAAAACAGATCCGCAAACTAAAGAAGTATTAAATTACAGATCTGCAGTATGGATTGGATTTAATGAAATAAAAGAAAGAGAAATATTATCAATTAATACAATTCTGAAAATACAGGCAGAACTTGAAGGTAATAATGCTGGAATAAGGAAAGTTCCTGGTACCAGTCTTATGAATGATACTACAGGAGAAATTATCTATACTCCTCCCAGTGACGAGGCTGTATTAAATAAACTACTAGCTAATTTAGAGAAATTTATTAATATTAATGACGAAACAGATTATTTGATAAAAATGGCAATAATTCATTATCAATTTGAATCCATTCATCCCTTTTATGACGGAAATGGAAGAACTGGAAGAATTATAAATGTGTTATATCTCGTACTAAATGGATTATTAGATAGCCCAATACTATATCTGAGTTCCTATATTATAAAAAATAAATCTCAATATTATAGATTTTTGCAAGAAGTGAGAACAAAAGATAATTGGGAAGAATGGATAATATACATATTAAAAGCCGTTGAGCTTACAGCAAAAGATACATTATCAATCATAGAATCAATAATTTTACTTATGAATAATTCAATGAATATATGCAGGGAGAAACTACCTAAAACAATTTATTCAAAAGAATTAGTTGAATTAGTATTCATGCAACCATATACAAAAATATCATATTTAGTTGATGCAGGAATTGGCGAACGTAGAACTGCTAGTAAATATTTGAAAGCATTGGAAGAGATAGGAATATTAGAATCATTTAAACTCAAGAAAGAGATTATTTATGTAAATAAAAATCTGTATGAGCTTCTGAAAAAGTAAATCGGCACATAAATCGGGTAGCCGGAGGTTTCTCTCCTCCAACCCCCACACCACCCTGCATGCGGATCCGCACAGGGCGGTTCACTTCATGAAGCAAACAATTTTATAATTCGGTTAAATATAACCCTGCGCCTAGGACCTGAGAAGCGAGACTCGCAGCTTCGAACAAAGAATCAAGTGTAATTTTCCAGCCAATCATTGGACATTCCAGCATTAGTTGCATAGCATTTTGACCGATGCCAGTAGGCTTTACTGCTCGAACCTGTAATGACTGCAAAATCTTTGGGTACACCCAATTCCATCAGTTTTCTCACCTTTGTTCTTGGATGACGCCACTGTTTCCAGTAACACATACTAATTCTCCTTCGGAGCCAGTCATCAATATTCTGCAGAGGTCTATAATACTGAGAGATTCCATAATAATTCATCCAGCCCCGAATATACATTTTAAGTTTGTACATCCGGTACTCCATAGACACTCCCCATGACCTTCTGGTCAGATATTTCAGCTGGTGATGAAAATCCTCGAAAGACTTTTCAGTCCATCGGATCTTCTTTCCCTTAAAAGTGAATCCTAAGAAACTGCAATCTCCAGTCTTTGCCACCTTACTTTTCTCTTTATTTACAACCAATTTCAACTTCCTGCCGAGATAAGAACTTACCTCTGACAAGATTTTATCTCCCTCTCTCTTCGTTTTCGCCAAAATAACACAATCATCTGCATAGCGGGCAAAAGAGAGATTTCTCTTCTCCAATTCCTTATCAAATTGATCAAGGAGTATATTGGATAAAAGTGGGGAAATCGGACCCCCTTGAGGAGTTCCGATGCTTGTGGATTGAATGAGTCCATCCCTGTCCTGAATTCCGGCTCTCAGGTATTTTCCGATAAGTTTCAAGACAGATTTGTCCTTCTCTTTCCGGGCTACCAGATGCATAAGAATATCGTGATTTACAGTGTCAAAGAATTTTTCAAGATCCAGATCCACCGCATATTTATACCCCGATTTTATATATCTGTTTACCTGCCACACTGCTCCGTGAGCCGATCTTCCCGGTCTGAATCCGTGGCTGCTCTCCGAGAAATCGGGATCAAATATAGGATTCAAGACCTGTGATATAGCCTGCTGGATTACACGATCTAAAACAGAAGGTATTCCCAGCATGCGTTTTCCCAAGGTTGCATGGACGAGCAGCAAACTTGTTTGCGACCAGTCTCTGGAACTGAGCCTTCTATCACATTCTTGTTCATAGGCTCCCGGTTTTGCACTCCAGCTTTCTCCAGACAATCCCTCGCGAAAATGCCCTTGCTTTCGGCTAACAGTTCGGATAGAATTCACTATCAGTGAGAACCTGTAAGGGACTTTCACCCTATAAGTTAATACCCATGTCGGGCGTACCAATTTCATGAACTTGATTTTCTATGTCACAAATCCTGCTTTTTCAGCTTCGCTGGCAGGATTTCCGCCATTTACGAAAACAAGTTATGAAGGCGTTGAGACTGTAGAAGGTATGAACCGGTTACACAAAATGCACTTTTCTCAGAAGATGACTTACAGTTATAAGGCAAACGATTATACTTTATAGGAG
>JADGDJ010000070.1 GCA_016744925.1 Spirochaetaceae bacterium | reverse complement strand
TTCGGTAATATGAGTTTCAGATTTTAAAAGAAAATAATAAGCCAGGACAGCTTCTTTGAATTCCTCTTCCTCAGCCGAGTCTATCAATGAGTAAAAAACACCAGCATTATTAACCAGATTTTTAAAATAGAGATTATCACTCAATTCTTTCTGAAAGTGGAACCGCTTAGATTTATATTTAGAAATCTGCTTAAAAATAAATCCGCCAAGTGCACCTAAGGCTGATAATACGGCTACAGCCTGTTTCAACTGATCTTCTTCGACTGAACCTTTTACGCCGAAATACGCGCTGATGATCACAAAGGTCACGATGAGGGCCGGCACAACTTTGGTAACGAGCAGAGGAACACCTGCCGCAATAGCCGGGACAGCAAGCATAAGTTTATCTTTCATGCTCATGACCACTTTGGAATTGGGAAAAAGGAGCTCCAGATCTTCAAGCGGAACATCTTTGAATAACTTAATGATTGTTGTATCGGGATTGATTTGTGTTGAGCCTTGTTCCTTCAGCCGGGCGATTAGAAGTACCCTTTCGAGGATGCGATGTTCCACATTCTTTTTCTTCAAGCCGAAGAATCTCTTTTGAATAAAATTATCTTTTCGATGACCTCGTGCATATATTTCGATAAACTTATAATCGCTAAGATCAATATCAACAGAAATACCGACAAGTGCACTATTGACATAAGCCTCTTCTATTTCGGCTTTGCTTATCACATCGTAATTGGCATCGTTGAGAACCTTTCTCATAGTATTCAGCAGAGATTCATTAGACTTATCTATCTCTTCCTGAGAATGTTTGAGAAATCCGCTCTGGTCGGGATTGATGGGATAATAGACGTCTTTCAGTATTTCCAGCTCTTTGTGAAACTCAAAATGTAATATACTTTCGATCATTTCGCAAAACTGGTAAAAAGGCTTATCTGCAACGGATGATTCTGTTTCTATTTCACGGAGAATCATTTCAATTATCTCTTTTTTTCTAAAGGGTATAAAGCGGAATTTATCTGATGAAACACTCATTGCACTCTCCATTATTAAAAATCATTTTACAGAGCTTTAAGTATTTTGCCGAGACAAAAAATTTCGATTTAAGAGGAAACCATGGATAAAAACAGAGAATGAACTCTAATATCGTCTGTCAATTCCGGGTGAAAGCTCGCTGCGAGCATATTTTTTTCTCTGACCATAACAGGAGATCCCTCAAACTCTGAAAGGATTTCTACGGTCTCCGAGATTTCTGTTATTCTCGGTGCTCTGATAAAAACGGCAGGTACAGGAGAACCATCTAATCCTTTAATTGAGAGTTCTGCATCAAAACTGTCAATCTGTCGTCCATAGTCATTTCTGGAAACTTTATAGTTCATGAGCTTCAGGGTTTCCTGATCTTCATGTGATGTGATGCCGCCTGAAAGAAGTATCATTCCGGCACAGGTCCCGAAAACAGGCAAACCCTCGATAATTTTTTGGCGCAGAGAATCGTAGATATTAAAGTTTTTTAATAGTCGGATAATCGTAGTACTCTCACCACCGGGGATAATTAAACCGTCAATAGATTCGAGTGTGACCGCTTCACGGACTTTTACAACATCGGCTCCCAGTTTGACAAGGGATTCGATATGTTTATCGAATCCCCCCTGAAGAGTCAGTACACCGATCTTCAGTTTATTCAACTACCAGCCTCTTCCTGCGAATTTCTCGTTATCAGCGAGGTCATCACAATTTATACCGGTCATGGGAGCACCGAGATCCTCTGAAATTTCAGCGAGCTTTTTATAGTCATCGTAATAAGTTACGGCTTCTACAATTGCTTTAGCTCTTCTTCTCGGGTTGTCAGATTTGAATATTCCGGATCCAACAAAAACAGATTCAGCGCCCAGCTCCATCATCAATGCCGCATCTGCAGGGGTGGCAACACCACCGGCAGAGAAGTTTGGAACGGGAAGTTTTCCTGTTTCCTTGATCTCCTGTAGCAACTCAAAAGGAGCGCCTAGATCTTTAGCTTCTGTCATCAATTCAGCATTTGGCATATTCTGAATTTTTCGAATGCCCTCTTTGAGAGTTCTCATATGCCGTACAGCTTCGATGATATCTCCGGTTCCGGCTTCACCTTTTGTTCTGATCATAGTGGCACCTTCGCCGATTCTTCTAAGAGCCTCACCGAGGTTTCTGCAACCGCATACAAATGGGACCGAATAATCGTGTTTATATATGTGATACTGATCGTCAGCTGGTGTTAGGACTTCACTTTCATCAATAAAATCAACTTCCATAGATTGCAGTATTTTTGCTTCTACGATATGCCCGATTCGGACCTTTGCCATAACAGGTATACTGACGGCTTCCTGAATTTCTTTGATCATTTTAGGATCGGACATTCTGGCGACTCCACCATCCTGTCGGATATCTGCAGGGACTCTTTCAAGTGCCATTACGGCTGCCGCTCCGGCTTCTTCTGCTATCCTGGCTTGCTCGGCATTTACAACATCCATGATAACCCCGCCTTTCAACATTTCAGCGAGACCAACATTTTTTTTCCATTGAGCACTCTGTCTCTGAGACCATAATTTTTCACTCATATTATTCACCTTCACAGCTTAATAAATTTGTTTTTTTCTAAGATAACGCAATTGTCATACAATAGCAATAATGAACTATAAAAATCAGTCATTAACATTGACCGACAGCCATCGTTTAATCTCTGAGACAGAAGTTCCTTTCCGCCCGGAATAAGACTCTATCTGATCGTCACCGATTGTACCGACGGGAAAATAATGAGATTTTTCAGCCCCGAAGAGATAGCCGCACACCGAAGCTCCGGGAAGCATCATATAAGATTCCGTCAATTGGATTCCAATAGTTTTTTCAGCATCGAGTATTTTAAAAATGTCTTTCTTTCCTGTATGGTCGGGACAGCAGGGATAACCGGGGGCAGGTCTGATTCCGCTGTATTTAACTTTTAGAATGTCTTCTACATTCAAATTTTCCTGCGAATCGTAAGCCCAGAGTTCTTTGCGAACTTTTTTGTGTATGTATTCAGCCCCTGCTTCTGCCAGTCTATCTGCAAGAGATTTAAGCAATAAAGGGCTGTAAAGATCGTGTTCAGGGAAAACTTTAACAGCTTCATCGACATTCTTTCCAGCTGTAACGGCAAAAAAACCCATATAATCATCGACTCCGGCAATGATGGGGATCTCTCCGAGAGGAGTTATAAAGTCAGCCAGAGAAGGACATTGTCCCATTCTGGGAATCTGACGTCTCAACATGGGGAGAGTCATATAGATATGATCTCTTTTCTCATCTTCGTAGAGATTGATATCATCGAAATCAACCGTTGAAGCCGGCAGTATTCTCACAGCACCCTCTAGAGAAAGGAGATTTTCGTTCACAATTCTGTCGAGTAGATCCCGACTATCCTGAAGTAGTTCTTCAGCTTCAGGCGATTCTCTCGCTTCAGTGGTTCTAAAATCCCAGGTTACGAGATACATTTTCCAATCTATTAATTCTATAACTTCACTCAGCGGAATTTCTTTCATGATAGTTAAGGCTGTAGTCACAGGTATATTCATCATTGAATCCTTTTAGATCTTGCCTCTTCGAATGAGAGCATTTGACCAGTCTGTTTTTTCTTCTTCTTGCTGTAATTAACCCGCTCTGTTTCCTGACTTGTTAGTTTTTCTTCGATAAATAATGCAGATTTTTCAGGGTTGCTCAGCATGGATGCTGTATATACAGCATTAGAAGCATCATTGGAATGAATAATGACTCCTTTCTTTCTTGAGGGAGTTAATTTTACTGCCGTGTGAATGGGAGAAGTTGCTGCCCCCCCCACAAGGAGAGGTATTTGGATTCCCACTTCATCAAGATCCTCTGCGAGAACCCGCATCTCTTCAAGACTGGGAGTAATGAGACCGCTGACACCTATAAAATCTGCTTTGTGTTTTAATGCAGCCTCAATAATATCCTTCTGGGGAACCATGACTCCCAAATCTATGACTTCAAAATTGTTACACTGCAACACGACACCTACAATATTTTTACCAATATCATGTACATCACCTTTAACAGTGGCCATAATAATGACTCCCCGGCTTCGGCTTGAGGCTTTATCTTTTTCGTTTTCAATGTGAGGTAGCAGAAATGACACGGCTTTTTTCATAACCCGGGCACTTTTAACTACCTGGGGGAGGAACATTTTGCCAGCGCCGAAGAGTTCTCCGACATGAGACATTCCGTCCATGAGAGGTCCTTCAATGACATCAATGGCATGAGCTGCTTTCAAACGGCACTCTTCAACATCTTCTTCTATAAACTCAGTTATTCCCTTCACTAGGGAATGAGATAACCTCTTTTCAACAGGGTCCTGCCTCCAGACGAGTTGAACCTCTTCATCTTTGGAGGATTCCTGAAAATCTCCCGCGGCATCGAGGATCCGTTCAGAGGCATCTTCAGTTCTATTCAGAACGACATCGATGACTACTTTCAAAAGATCTGAGGGGATTTCATCATATACTGTCAACTGACCGGCATTGACAATCGCCATATCGAGTCCGGCTTCAATCGCATGGTATAGAAAAACAGAATGAATGGCTTCTCTGAGAGGATTATTCCCTCTGAATGAAAAAGAAACATTGCTTAATCCACCGCTGGTAAGAGCATAGGGACAGTCCTTTTTAATCCGGCGGACAGCTTCGATGAAATCCACAGCATAATTATTGTGTTCTGCCATCCCTGTGGCGATGGCGAATATATTGGGGTCAAATATGATATCCTGTGGTGGAAACCCTATTTCTTCAACAAGAATTTTATAGGCTCTTCTGCATATTTCCACTTTTCGCTCCAGTGAATCTGCCTGCCCCTTTTCGTCAAAAGCCATAATGACTGCAGCAGCACCGAATCCCATGACGGTTCGAGCGTGATCCCTAAATTCATCTTCTCCCTCTTTTAAACTGATAGAGTTAACGATGCTTTTTCCCTGAAGACATTTAAGTCCCTCGTGAATCACTTCCCATGAACTGGAGTCAACCATAATCGGCACACGACTGATATCCGGTTCCGATGAAAGGAGGTTGAGAAAAGTCTTCATCTCTTTTTTGGAATCGAGCATAGCTTCATCCAAATTGATATCGATTATCTGTGCGCCGTTTTCAACCTGTTTTCTAGCGACGTCGAGAGCTGTTTCATATTCACCGGAGGTAATCAGCCTTTTAAATTTGGCGGATCCCGTTACATTGGTTCTCTCTCCGACATTTACAAAGAGTGAATCCTTATCGATAATGCACGGTTCGAGACCACAGAATACGGAAAAGATTTCTTTCTTTTCTATTTTCCTGGGAGATTCTTTTGATGCCGCATCGACTATGGCCTGAATATGTTTCGGAGTAGAACCGCAGCAACCTCCAACGATATTCAGTAAACCGGATTTAGAAAAACGTTCGATATAAGAAGCCATCATTTCCGGAGTATCATCGTATTCACCCAGTTCGTTGGGTAGTCCCGCATTGGGATGACAGCTGATACCGCAATCGGCAATTCTCGAAAGCACTTTCAGATGATCTTCCATATCTTTTGCGCCCAGGGCACAATTCAGACCAATGGTGAGAGGGTTAGCATGAGCGACAGAGTACCAGAAGGCTTCTGCAGTCTGCCCGGAGAGGATTCTACCGCTGCTGTCGCTGATTGTGCCGGAAATCATGATTGGAAGTTCAAAATCCCGTTCTTTAAATGCTCTTTTAGCTGCTACAATCGCTGCTTTGCAATTCAAGGTATCAAAGACTGTTTCAATAAGGATGAGATCACATCCCCCTTCCATTAGAGCATCAATCTGCTGATGAAAGGCTTCTTCCACCTGATCAAAAGAAACGGCCCGATATCCGGGATCTTCCACTTTTGGAGAAATAGAGAGCGTTTTGCTCGTAGGTCCTACAGAACCTGCGACGAATTTTAAAGAACCGGGATGTTCCCGTTCAAATTTATCTCTTGCTGATACAGCAATTTTAGCACCACGCAAATTTATATCGTAAACAGCATCTTCTGTTCCGTAATCGGACTGGGATAGAGTAGTACTGTTAAAAGTATTTGTTTCAATGATATCCGCTCCAGCATCAAAAAACGCTTTGTGGAGATTGGAAATGACATCGGGTCTGGTGAGATTGAGCAAATCATTATTTCCAAAAAGATTCTGGCTATAATCGGCAAACCTCTCACCTCGAAAATCCTCTTCTTTGAGTTTGAGCTCCTGGAGCATGGTCCCTGTCGCACCGTCAAGAAATAAAATTCTTTCTTTCATAAGATCTTTGATCTTTTCGCTTCTGTTCATAAACATGCTCCTTGGATTCAGGTACAAAAAAAGCCCCTATTAGAAGGAGCTTTTTAATTATGATTATTTTAACTGAACTAATCAATTATTCCAATATCATTTCGATAATATTGGTCTTTAAAGGAAATTTTCTTCATCATCTTATAGGCATTAATTCTGGCTTGTTCCGCAGATGATGCCACACCGACAGCAGTGAGAACTCTTCCACCTGAAGTGATCAATTTTCCTTCGGACAATTGGGCCCCACTGATATAAACGATTTGATCATCTTCAATACCATTGATTTCATGACCTTTATCGTAAGCAAGAGGATATCCCCCGGAAGATTGAACAACCGCGCAGGAGCAGTTCCCGCTCCATTGTAGATCTTTTTCCGATAGATTTCCTCTATTCGCTTTTTCAAAAATTACCAGAAGATCACTTTCCAGCAGAGGAAGTACAGCCTGCGTTTCAGGGTCTCCCATTCTCAAGTTATATTCAAGAAGATATATCCCTTTTTCAGTAATCATCAATCCGAAAAAGATTATGCCGGAAAATTCAAGATTCTCCTCTTTTAATCCACGAAGGGTGGGATTCAATATATTATTCCTAAAATCTTCAAAAACCGCATCGGAAACATAGGGATTAGGAGCAATAACACCCATCCCCCCTGTATTCAGTCCTCTTTCCCCCTCTCCGATTTTTTTATGGTCTTTGGCGGAGATAAAGGGAGTGATTGAGTTACCATCAAAGATCGATAGTATGGATGCTTCATATCCTTCCAGAAATTCTTCAATCACAACAGAACCGCCGGCTTTGCCAAAACAATTGTCTATCATAATTTCCCTGACAGCTTTTTCTGCTTCATCTATGGTTTGACATATAATGACGCCTTTGCCCGCCGCTAACCCATCAGCTTTCACAACAAGAGGTGCAGTAGAAGTTTTGAGATACATCAGAGCATCAGCAGCACTGTAAAAAGTCTCGTATTCTGCCGTTTTTATGCCAAATCTTTCCATAAAGCCTTTGGCAAAAATTTTACTTCCCTCTAGCATAGCAGCGCTCTGATGCGGACCGAAAACGGGAATATTTTTACTTTTAAAGAGATCGACAATCCCTTCGACAAGAAGATCTTCAGAACCGGGAATAGTCAGTTCAATCTTATTGCTTGCAGCGAACTCTACCAATTCATCGGGTTTAAAGATATTTATATTTTCACATTTATCCAAGAGTGCTGTTGCTCCGTTACCCGGTGCACAGTATATTTTATTGACTCTCTGGTTTTCCGCCAGTTTTAAAGCGAGTGCATGCTCTCTTCCACCACCGCCGGTTATGAGTAAATTCATCATTTCTCCCATTTTTCACTTAGTAAAGAGACAGTTTCAGGCAGGAGCTGATGCTCCAGCTTGAGTACTTCTTTCTGTAACTGTTCGGCGTCCCAGCTTTCGTGGACACTTAGACTCAGTTGGCTGATTATTTCACCAGTATCAATACCGGTGTCTACATAATGCACTGTGCAGCCGGATCTTTTGGTTCCAGAGGAAATGACAGCCTTATGAACATTCATTCCATACATCCCTTTTCCACCGAAATCCGGTAATAATGAAGGATGGATATTAAGAATTCGGTTCTTCCACTCATCTATAAAAGAGCTATCCAATATGGATAAAAAACCCGCAAGGACAATACAGTCGGCTTTACCCTGTAGAATTTTACTAATCTCATTAGAAAGATTTTCACTTCCAGCTTTTCTATCTATCAATAAAGTCTCTAATCCAGCATTTTCTGCTCTAATCAGTCCTGAAGCTTCTCTGTCAGCAATCACAGTGATGATTTTAAATCCACAGTTTTCGTCATCTTTGGATCTATCGATCAATGTCTGTAGATTTGATCCTCCACCGGAGATCAAAACCGCTATTTGTAGCAAAATTTTTCACCTTTTTTTACAATTCCGATTATTGATGATTCAAAATCAAAAGTTTTAAGCTCTTTAATAAGCTCATCAGCCTCATCAGCAGGTAGTATTAACAAAAACCCCACACCCATATTGAACGTATTCCACATATCTTCTGCCGGAACTCCCTGTTGTTCAAGATACTTAAAAATTTCAGGAACATGTATTCGGGATCTATCAATTTCGATACCCAAACCCTCTCCAATTGCACGGGGTGCATTTTCTCTAAGACCGCCACCGGTAATATGAGCCATAGAGTGAATTTCAAATTTATCCAAAAGAGCGAGAACGGGTTTGATATAGAGTCGAGTAGGCTTCATTAATTCCTTCCAGATCGGCTCGCCCTGAAAATCTTCATCGAGGTTCGGTACCAGTTTTCTTACAAGACTGAAACCATTACTATGAACACCGGAAGAGGCAATTCCAATAACGACATCCCCATCAATAGCTTTTTCGGGACCAGCCAGTTTGTCTTTTTCAGCAACACCGACACAAAAACCGGCAACATCATAATCACCATCTTTATAAAACCCGGGCATTTCAGCTGTTTCTCCGCCGACCAGAGCTGTTCCCGATTCGAGACAAGCATCTGTTATCCCTTTTACGATTTGAGACGAGACCTGTGCCTCCAGCTTCCCGCAGGCTATATAATCGAGAAAAAAAAGAGGCTTTGCTCCATGACAGAGAATATCGTTGGCACACATGGCAAAACAATCAATTCCTACTGTGTTGTAAACCTTTTTTTCCAAAGCGACAGCCAGTTTCGTTCCCACTCCATCTGTTCCAGAAACCAGAACGGGATTTTTAAACTGTCCCAATTCGTAAAGAGAACCGAATCCTCCCAGCCGATTGAGAACTTCCGGCCCCTGAGTCCGCTTAACAGATTCCTTAATGAGTTCAACCGCTTTATATCCCTCTTCTTTATCTACGCCGCTATCTTTATATGTAATCATTTTAAACCCTTTTTATCTTGTGGAAATGGGATAAATCCCGTTAAGACATCCCAGACAAAATCCATCATCCCGTCCGAGAGCTTTAAGCAGTCCATCAAGGCTGAGATACTTCAGACTATCTGCTCCAATCGAGGAGCAGATCTCATTATTGTCCATATTACTGGCGATAAGATCTTCTCTATTAGGAGTATCGATTCCGAAAAAACAGGGATCCGATACTGGAGGAGAAACAATTCCGATATGCACTTCTTCTGCACCGGCTTCCCGCAATTTACTTACCATTCTCCGGCTAGTGGTACCCCGGACGATTGAATCATCAATCAGAAGCACCTTTTTGCCATTCACCAGACTGCGCACAGCATTGAGTTTGAGTGACACAGCCTTTTCCCTGATCTCCTGAGTCGGAGAGATGAACGTACGTCCCACATATCGATTTTTTATAAATCCCTGTGCATAGGGAATTCCTGATGCCTGGGAGTAACCCAGCGCTGCTGGGATTCCGGAATCGGGTACACCGACAACAACATCAGCATCTACAGGATATTCCTTGAAAAGGGCTTCACCACATTTTGACCTGACTTCATAAACATCAATATTATCAATAATCGAATCTGGTCTGGCAAAATAAATGTATTCAAAAACACAAGTGGTGAGGTTACTGTTTTTATCGTGTTTTAATGAGGTCAATCCATTCTCATCGATGACGACTATTTCCCCGGGTTCGACATCACGAACGAACTGAGCGTCTACAGCATCCAGTGCACAGGATTCAGAAGAGAGAAACCACGAGTCTCCATCTTTACCGATACACAGAGGTCTTATTCCGTAGGGATCCCGTACACCTATCAATTTATTATCGATGGATATGATAAGAGCAAAAGATCCCTTTACAGCACTTATAGCATCGATAACAGCTTTTTCATAACCTTTAGATGCCCCTCGTGCAATCATACTCATAAGCACTTCAGAGTCACTGCTGGTCTGAAAAAGAACTCCACCATCTTCGAGTAGAGAACGGATGATATCGGCGTTGATCAGATTTCCGTTGTGCGCAATAACCAGTGAACCGAGCTTGCAATGCCCCTCCAGTGGCTGGGCATTTTCAACACAACTGTCACCGGAAGTGGAATATCGAACATGTCCTAATGCCATTGAGCCTTTTAATTCGCTGGGATCCACTTTTTTAAAAACCCAGGAGACAAGCCCCATGTCTTTATGAGTGTTGGTTTTCCCATCTTGAATAACCGTGATACCGGCACTTTCCTGCCCTCTGTGCTGCAGTGCCAGCAATCCGAGATAGGTCAGATTCCCAATCTCGTCATTATCCGGCGAATAGACACCGAAAACACCGCACTCCTCTTCCATCTTATCGGGAAGTTCACTAGCTGTCATTTTCCACCTAACCTGCTGAGAATTTCTTTATAAGCGCCTTCAACATTTCCCATATCTCTTCTAAAACGATCTTTATCCAGCTTTTCACCGGTTTCCGCATCCCAAAGACGGCATGTATCGGGACTAATCTCATCGGCTAGAATAATCTCACCTTCTTTCGTCCTGCCAAATTCCAGTTTAAAATCGACCAGTGTAATTCCCAGGGATTTGAAAAAGTCCTGTAAGATTACATTTATCTTCGATGTCATTTCAAAAATGATGTCAATTTCGGAATATGTGGCCAATCCCATTGCCACAGCATGATGATTATTGATGAGAGGATCACCAAAGTCATCGTTTTTATAACAGATCTCCAAGATAGTGTTGGAGGGTACAGTGCCCTCCTCTATTCCGAGTCTTTTCGCCATTGAACCGGCTATGATATTTCGTACAATAACCTCAACCATGACAATTTCAACATTGCGGCACAGCTGATCTCTCTCATTCAGTTTTTTAATGAAATGAGTCTTTATCCCTTTTTCTTCCAGTAGAGTGAACAGTATTGATGTTATGCTGTTGTTCATCTCACCTTTATTATGAATCTGCCCTTTTTTTTCACCATTGAATGCAGTCGCATCATCTTTATATCTGATGAGCACTTCATTTTCATTTTCTGTCTGAAAGACCTGTTTCGCTTTACCTTCATACATTATATTGCTCACAGTTCTACAACCTCCCCGTTGTCTTTAAGAAAATTTTCTTTCATCTCGTTTCTGAAATTGATCAGTTTTTCTTTCATTTCAGGATATTTCACAGCAAAAATCTGTACCGCCAACATGGCTCCATTGTAAGAATTATTAATCCCCACTGTAGCTACGGGAATGGATTTAGGCATCTGAACAATAGAGAGGAGAGAATCCATTCCATCCAGTGCCGCGTTGAGAGGAACTCCGATAACAGGCAGTATAGTTTTTGAAGCAATAAACCCGGGTAGATGAGCCGCTAGTCCCGCACCGGACACGATGACCTCACAACCATTACTTTCCAATTCTTTTAAAACTTCCACAAGCCTCTCGGGAACTCTGTGTGCTGAAAGAACATAAGCAGTGTACTCAACACCGAACTCACGGAAACACTTTGCCGCTCCCGCCATTTTGTCCTTATCGGACTGACTTCCAAAAATAATCGCCGCTTTCATTCAAACCCCTTTTCATTTAAAAAAATTGACACCGTTTTCAAAGATCTTCTGATCTCTATAACCACTGATATTTTTAAGTACATTAGTACCTATACGTTCACTGTGTCCCATTTTTCCAAGGATTCTTCCATCGGGAGAGATAATTCCCTCTATAGCCGAGACTGAACCATTGGGGTTGAACTGGGAATCCATTGTCGGGTTTCCCTCAAAATCGGCATACTGAAATGCCACCTGCCCCTTATCAAACAGCTTGTCGACAATCTCCTTTGAAGCAAAAAATCGCCCCTCTCCATGAGAAACAGGAATATTGTGAAGATCTCCAGTATTCAATGACGAAAGCCAGGGAGAGTTGATTGATGACACTCTTGTCGTAACAACCTTGGAGATATGTTTGTTTATCTTGTTTTTGACTAAAGTTGCCGAATCTTCACTCTGACTCCCGAACTCTCCAAAGGGAAGCAAGCCGCATTTAATAAGAGCCTGAAAACCATTACAGATACCAAGAATCAATCCCCCTCTTTCGAGTAGATTCATGACCGAATCTCTTATCATACTGTTGTTCAAAACCGATGT
Organism: Spirochaetaceae bacterium; assembly: GCA_016744925.1. Classification (GTDB taxonomy): domain Bacteria; phylum Spirochaetota; class Spirochaetia; order DSM-2461; family DSM-2461; genus Spirochaeta_F. Next base: position 6,605 of record JADGDJ010000070.1, on the reverse strand, counting down.
GATGAATTTACCGGAACCATCAGGTTCATCTGCTGCGGAAAATCCCCCGGCAAGAAACAGTATCTGAGAATGGTCGATATTCTCTTTTAAATAAGAGAGAGATTCTGCGATTTGAACAGAGTCATAATTTCTGAAAACAGGTGTAACAACTCCAGCACCCAACTTGAGAAAAGCATTGGAACTGTCAAACTCACAGTTTGTTCCCGGAAAAACAGGAATGGTAACTGAAGGAGAAATCCCTCGTATCAGGGAAATATTTTTATTGTCAATTGAAGAATAATCACGAATCTTCAGAGTACTCTCATTTCTCTTATTTTTATGAAAGTGAGGGAAAACTGAATCAAGAGGCGCGCGCCACTGGGTGAGCAATTCATCCACATGGATTGATTCTCCTGAAACAAAGCTGATTTTATCGTCTTTCCTTGTTGTTCCGATCAATTCCAGTTCATCGAAATCCAATGACTGTAAAGTCTCGAATAGGATAGAACCATAAGAAAGGTCAAAGAGTGTATCCTCAATTCTACTATCAGAAAATTTAAATCCAATTTGGTTACCGAAAGACATGCGGGCAATAGTTTCAGCTAATCCTCCCTGCCGAATACTGGCAGAAGAAAGAACATAACCCTTACCTGCAAATTTATGGAACAGCTCAAAATTCGATTTAAGCTGATTGAGATCGGGCATGGACTTTTTATCAGTTTCCAGTTTTAAAAGATACACATTGCTGCCACTGCGTTTAAAATCTGAAGAAATAACCATAGAGGAGTCGACTGTTGTCAAAGCAAATGAAATTAATGTCGGAGGAACCGTGAGATCGTGAAAAGTTCCCGACATACTGTCTTTTCCACCTATTGCGGGGATTCTCAGTTTGTTCTGTACCAAATAAGCACCGAGAAGTGCAGAAAACGGCTCTCCCCAGGCTTCCTTATCCGTTCCCGGTTTTCTAAAATACTCCTGGAAAGACAATCGGGATTTTAAGGCATCTGCTCCGGATGCGGCGAGTCTGGTCAGAGACTCGACCACAGCCCATGCTGCGCCATGAAAGGGACTCCACCGGAAAATGAGGGGATTGTATCCGTATGCCATGGCACTACAAGTACTGCTCCCTTCGATCCCGGCGGGGATTTTATGTATGGAACATTCATTTTCTGATGCTTGATATTTACCGCCATAGGGAAGCAATACTGTGCCCGCTCCGATAGTTGAATCAAATAAACCCGAGAGACCTGCCTGAGAACAATTATTGATATTTTTTAGATTGTTAGTAAATTTTTCTCCGATGGTTTTTCCGGATATATCAATTGTAAAAGCAGTGCTCTCTCCAATAGGTGCAATTGCGAGATCAACAGTGTTTCTAACTCCGTTTGTATCGAGGAATTTTCGATTTAAATCAACAATGGTATTTCCCTTCCAACTCATAAGCAATCTATCATCATCTGTTATAAGGGCTACTTCTACAGCCTGAAGATTTTCTTCATCAGCATATTCAATCAATCTGGCGGCATCTTCAGCATGAACGACAACAGCCATTCTCTCTTGCGATTCGGAGATGGCAAGTTCCGTCCCGTTTAAACCTGAATACTTAACAGGCACCATATCGAGGTTGATTTTGATTCCCCTACTCAATTCTCCAATGGCAACAGAAACACCTCCGGCTCCAAAATCGTTACATCGTCGTATAAGCTTAGTCACTTTTTTTTTTCTGAAAAGTCTTTGAATCTTTCGCTCTTCAGGGGCATTACCCTTCTGGACTTCAGCTGAGCATGTGTCAAGGGATTCAGTTGTGTGTTCTTTCGACGAACCTGTAGCACCACCAATACCGTCACGACCGGTTCTTCCGCCGAGAAGAATAACGACATCTCCTTTCCGGGGAGTTTCTCTGATAACATTTTCCGCTGGTGTGGCTCCGACAACAGCACCGACTTCCATTCTCTTAGCTCTGTACCCTTCATCATAAATTTCTCTGATATAGGATGTAGCCAGACCAATCTGATTCCCGTAGGAGCTGTAACCTTCGGCGGCACCTGTGGTTATTTTTTTCTGAGGAAGTTTACCCTCAAGAGTTTCACTGATATCAACTGTCGGATCACCGCTTCCAGTAATTCTCATAGCCTGATAGACATATGATCTCCCTGAAAGAGGATCTCGGATCGCTCCACCAATACAAGTTGAAGCTCCACCGAAAGGTTCTATTTCTGTAGGGTGGTTATGAGTCTCATTTTTAAACATTACAAGCCAGTCTTCTAAACCGTTTTCCGTTTTAACAGGAACTTTAATACTACAGGCGTTAATCTCTTCAGATTTATCCAGATCATGCAATTCGCCTGTCTGATACATTTCCCTCATGGCGATTGTTGCCATATCCATCAAAGAGACAGCTTTTTTTTCACGGCCAGTTATCTTGCGGCTCTCAAGGTACTGTAAAAAAGTATCTTCCATGAGAGAGCTGTATTGTCCCTGACCATAATCGATACTCTGAATTTCTGTCTCGAATGTTGTATGTCTGCAATGATCGGACCAGTAGCTATCGAGAACTCTCAATTCAGTTTCAGTGGGGTCTCTCTTCTCTTCATTTTTAAAATATTCACGGCAGTGTTTGAGATCGGCTGATGTCATAGCCAGATTTAATTCTTTATGTAGTTGAGGAATATCATTATCAGAAATATCGATAAAACCATCGATATGATTGATTTTATCTGGGCCGATTCCCTCTTCCGGGCCGGATATAATAGAGAGATCTTTCTCCCGCATCTCCATCTCATTGATGTAATATTTCTTTATCTGTTTGATCTGAGTATCTGAAACACCTTCAAGAAAAATCAATTTTCCGGTTTTTACATCACCGGTCCATTGATCAAATACCAAATGAAGACACTGTTCCGCAGAATCCGCTCTGTGGTCAAACTGACCGGGTAGATATTCTACAGAAAGATAGGGGAATTCTAATGGGGGTAATTCAAAACTGATTTCATCTACCGGTTCTTCATAAAAAATACCAGACAGTTCACTTTTTATCTGACTCTCTGCCAATCCTGAGATTTCATAGATATTGTATACAATTACATCTTTCAGTGTTTCGATTCTGAGAGAATCCCTAAGGTCTTTCCCTAGCTCCAGAGCTTCAAGATTAAAACCTTCTTTCTTTCTTACAAAGATTCGCCTACGATCCATAATCGGGTTCGTCCTCCCATAATGATAAAAAGCCCGAATAACGTTCCGTCTAAAGCGGATTGTTATTCGGGCTTTTCTATGAAAAGAACTTCCCTATATGAAGAATATAGAAAGTTACCGAGATTAACAGATTCCGCCCATAGTAAACCATTTACGGTGGTTTGTAGAAACTCTCTTCCAAATTAAGAGATTATACGAGCATTTAATTTTTGGGGATAAATTATCACAGAAATGAGATATGTTCAACAGAAAGACTAGTGAAATTTAAAAGAGCCGCCCTATAAGGCGGCTCAATAAACAAAAATACTTTATATTATTTAATTGTTATTCTTCCATCTGTCTCAGGAGAAATTGTTCCACCGAGTTCGATGATATAATCTATAAATGCATCTCTCTGCATAAGTGATGTATCGTAATAAGAAAGGCTGCTTTTAAACACTGAGTAACCATCTCCACCTGATGCAAGGTATGAGTTACAGGCAATCTTATATACTTTTGCAGGATCAACAGGAGCTCCGTTGATAGTTAGTTCCGCAACAGTCTTTGTAACTGAATCTATAACAAATTTGACTTCTTTTGAAACCTGAGCCATAGATCCGGCACCAACATTTGTCGCTGCTTTATCGAATAGAGCAATTACATCAGTACCTTTCAATTCAACAAGAGCTATAGAGTTGTCAAAGGGTAGAACTTCATAAACAGTTGCTTTCTGGATTTCACCATCACCAAGAGTGGCTCTGATTCCTCCGCCGTTCTGGAAAGCAAAGTCCACTTCGAGGCCCTGAGCTTCAATGAACCATTTCTGTGAATCTGTTACGATATCACCAAGTGCTGTTTCCATTTTCCTTGTATTATCATTGGCGAAAGGTGCAGTTGCAGTACCGATAACTTCGCTGAGAACAGCATCGACCTTATCTACATAAGTCTGAAGTGTAGCAAGAAGTGCTTCATCTTTTGCAATTTCTTCGCCGACAGTAGGATATGTTCGACTACCGTCATCGTGCTTGATTCTCTTTCTCACATTCATAGGTACAAGTTCAAAATCGACATCAGTAACTTCACCGTTTACAAAAGTAAGGTCGGTTTTACCCATGTAAAGACCCCAATGCTTAGAAGAAACTATGGCTACGTTTTTACCAGTTTCCATATTTTCAACAAATACGGCTTCTTCAGTTTTAGTATGAGTGTGACCATCGACGATCATTGAGATTCCGGGAACTTCTTTTGCAAGAAGCATAGAACCTTTTGATTCATCATATATTCCCATATGCACTACGGCAATGACGATATCTGCTTTCTTCAGAAGTTTGGGAACGAGCACTTTTGCCACTTCCACTTCATCTTCGAATACAAAGCCCTGAATAAACTCAGGATTTCCTGTTTCAGCAGTGTATTTACTCATTAATCCGAGTATAGCTACTTTAAATGAACCGTATTCTTTAATGATGTAAGGCTCAACATTTTCAATGTATTTTCCATCTTCTGTTTTAACATTGGCACACAACCATGGGAATTCAGAAAGGGCAATCTGTTCCTGCATTGTTGCAAAATCGTTGTCAAACTCATGGTTACCCATTGTCAACAGATCATATCCAACGGCATTGTAACCGATAATGTCCGGCTCACCATTGAAGAAGTTAGATTCTGGTCGACCGGTATTCATATCACCAGCATCTACAACGAGAACATTGGGATTAGCCGCTCGAACACCATCTACAAATGTTTTTCTGACAGGAAGTCCCCCCTGATCACCAGCGGGATAATCATAAAACGCTACGGGATGACCGTGGGTGTCATTAGTGTTTAAAATAACAAGATGCTGTTCTTCATCTTTAGGTGCGATAGGTCCGGACGCACAGCCGATTGTAACTAGTAACATTGCAGCTACAAAAATTGATAAAAACTTTTTGATATTCAAGATATCCTCCTTGGATTCTATAATTATTAGAATCCCTCATCTATTTTTAGTCAAGTTTTATAAGATTTTTTTTACGTGATTTTAGACAATTTTTTTATTTTTTAAAATTTTTCATCATATTATAGGACAATTTAATATTGTCAAATTATATGAGTCATAAATTATGGTAGATATTAATCCATATGAAACAACCAGATACAAGCAGATTGCTCCTTTCAGGGAAGGAAAAGTGATCCTTTTTCAGTCTTATCGATTAAACCTGTGATGATATTGTCTGTTTTCCCGCAGGCGAGAATCATAGGGATTCCGTACTGAGTAACTTTTTCCGCCGCTTCTATCTTTGTTCGAATGCCACCGGTTCCAAAACTACTGCTCTCACCGATTGAAATTTCACTTTTTAACTTTTCTATGTCGGTAATTTTTTCCTGCAGTATGGCATCACTATTTTCATGGGGATTTTTATCGTAAACACCATCAATATCACTGAGTAATAGAAGTAAATCAGCATTCCACAAATTGGCAATCATGGCAGCTAAATTATCATTATCCCCTATTTTAATCTCATCGACACTAACACTGTCGTTTTCATTAATAACGGGAATAACCCCTTCGTCGAGAAGAGTGAATAGAGTGTTTCTAATATTGAGAGTTCTATTGGGATCGGAAAGGTCATCTTTTGTAAGCAAGATCTGACCGATCAGAATATCTTCATCTTTAAAAGAACGTCTGAATGAATCCATTAACTCAACCTGACCGATGGCACAGAGAGCCTGTTTATAGTGAAGATCTTCTTTTCTCTTCCATTTACCCAATGTGGAGACACCGGCAATCCGTGCTCCTGAAGAGACTATGATAATCTGTTTCCCTTTGTCTTTCAGTGCTTTCACCTGCTTGGAAAAGGCATAAAAAAAATCCTTGTTGAGAATGCCTTCTTTATTGGATAGTGTATTGGATCCGATTTTGATTACAATTTTTCTGCTGTCGAGGATTGTTTCTGATATCATATTTACTCCCGGATCTGTCCGTTTCCATCCATTAGGTATTTTATTGTCACCAGTTCATTAAGACCCATAGGTCCTCTGGCATGTATTTTCTGTGTACTGATTCCCATTTCTGCACCGAAACCCATGGCACCTCCGTCTGTAAATCTCGTTGAAGCATTGACATAAACTGCCGCAGCATCAACCAATCGCCGGAAACTACCGGCGTTTGCCAGATCGTTCGTCAATATTGCTTCCGAATGATTTGTTCCGTATTTGTTGATATGCTTAATGGCTTCACTGCATCCATCAACGATCTTAACAGAAAGAATATAATCAAGGTATTCTGTTTCCCAATCGAGCTCTTCGGCTTCTTTGAGATCCGCGATCTCACAACTATCGCTACATCCGCGAATTTCAACCCGACTTCCAATCTTATCAACGAGCATAGGGAGGAATTTTTCTGATATGGATTTGTGTATCAGTACTTTTTCACAGGAATTGCAGACTCCCGGCCTCTGAACTTTGGCATTTTC
>JADGDJ010000069.1 GCA_016744925.1 Spirochaetaceae bacterium | reverse complement strand
ATAGAAGAGCCAGCAATCAATATAGCAGAATAAAGTCATCTTTTCATATTTAATTTAATTTTCAAACAATATATAAATATAAGATGAAAAACAAAAAGCTAATCTTACTTTTAATTTTTGCGATGGTACTTTGGGGGGGGAGCTGGACTTCCGGTAAGCTTCTCACCTTTTCAGCTCCTACGGACATAATTATTTTTTGGCGTTTTCTCATTACGACCCTCTCTATGTTTCCACTGATCCTGTATTTTAAGGTTTCATTAAAAGTAGCCTATAGAGAGTTGTTGCTCCTGATTCTTGGCGGTTTTGTTATTTTTATATACAACATAGGCTTTGTTTCGGGATTGCAGTCGGGATTTGCCGGTGCGGGAGGAGTGCTTGTTACCGGTTTAAATCCTGTATTTACCTTTCTGCTGACAATAATCATCGTGAGGGAAAAAGCTTCTATAAAACAAATGATCGTTCTGGCTCTGGGATTTTCCGGAGGTTTGATTATGCTTGAAATCTGGAATGCTTCGTCCTCTCAGATTTTCGATGGGGGAAATCTCTTTTTTCTTCTCGCTTCCATTTCCTGGGCCACATTAACAGTTTTAAGTCATAAAATACAAAAGAAAGTCCACTTCATCGCCTACAGTTTTTATATTTATCTCTTTTGTACATTTTTTGGCTTAATGTATTCTCTCTACAATCAATCACTTATGCAGACTCCCACAGAGCTTTCTTTCTGGTTTAATATGCTCTACCTTTCTATTGGCGCCACTACAGTAGCGACCACAATCTATTTCCTTTGTACGAAACAGTTGGGAAGTCGTATAGCCAGTTCTTTTATATTTACTGTACCGGTGACTGCTGTATTGTTCAGCTGGTGGTTGCTCGATGAGGTTCCCAGAATTCCTACCATAATCGGAGGAACAATAACCATAATTGCTGTGTACCTCATCAATGATCGAAAAAGGTCCACGTGATTATTACAAGTGTATTGAACTTGATGTCTGGTGGCATTTAATCTCAATGTTTTATGTTGAATCTCTTCTTTTTCCTCATGAGGGTGGAGAGGTCGATTCCCAGGTTGTGGGCTGCTTCTCTGTAGGTAGAAGCTTTGCTTATGGCTTCTGAGAGGATTCTTTTTTCATAAGCATTCATCTGATTTTTTAATGATCCCCATGTCTCTGTCAGGTTTTCCGGTTCCCGGGGGAGTTCAGATAAATCGAAATTGGAAATCTCAAATGAGAGTATTTGTTGAACTTCATCACAAGTCATGGCAAACCCCTGTGAGAAGACAACCGATTTCTCTACAAAGTTTTTTAATTCTCTTATATTTCCCGGCCAGGGGTATTCTTTTAGAAACTGAATTGCTTCGGGAGAATAGCTGTGTCTGTTCAAGTATTTATGATTAAAATCCTTGAGGAACTTATTCAGTAAGGAAATTATATCTTTTTTTCTATCTTGTAAGGGTGGGAGTATTATGGGGAAAACGTTCAGGCGATAATACAAATCTGCTCTGAATTTTTTTTCCTGGACGAGCCTGCTTAAATTGGCATTTGTTGTCGCTATGACACGGGCGTTAAAGTTGATAATCGTATTTCCGCCCACCCGGTAAAACTGTTTGTCGTTGAGAACGTTGAGCAATTTCACCTGAAGGATGTAGGGCATATCACCGATCTCATCGAGAAAAACGGTACCTTCACCGGCTTCTTCAAAAAGCCCTTTTTTACCACCGGGTTTTGCACCTGTAAAGGCTCCCGATTCATAACCGAAGAGCTCCGATTCAATCAAATGTTCCGGTATGGCTCCGCAATTGATTCTTATGAGCCGTTTTCTTTTTGTATCATCATTGAGGTTGTGAATCGCTGCGGCCAGATAATCTTTTCCTGTTCCCGTTTCTCCTGTAATGAGTATGGTGCTATTCAGTTTCGCGAGGTTTGATGCCTTATGATATATTTCCTGCATAGATGGTTCCCGGGAATCGGGCATTGTGTATTTTTCTATCTCAGGAACATTTTTTATTTGTATTTTATTCTGCGATTCTTTTTCCTCACCGAGATATTCCATCATGGCATCCAGTTCCGAAACATCGCGGACTATGGCGATGGTTCTTATCAGTTTTCCTGAGTGATCGAATATAGGAGATCCCGAAACCAGGCATTTTTGCCCATGATAGTAATTGTTTATGGTAGAAACAGCTTGTTTTGTTTCAATAACTCGTGCACAGCACGATGTGGGAAGAATATTTTCATCTCTCAGATCATAAACCCGTTTTCCCATGAGGTCTTCCCGGTTGAGGCCTGAAAGATTGATGAAGGCATTGTTGACGTAGAGTGTGACCCCTCTGCCGTCAGTGATGTATATCCCCTCCTGCAGTTTATTCATCATTTCCCGGAGTGAGTATATTTCAAACTCCTGCTCTTTCATTTTATTCAGAATATCCCGGGATGTCGTAGACTGTGCGTTTCTCATTTGTTAAGGATACTCTCCTTATAGCAATATTGCCATAGCAAAGTTGCCATGTGATATGGCATATCTGCCATACTCTTGGAGTTCTCGATACAATAAACCGCTTCCATTAATAATGGTATGGTTTTTGCAAATTAGCTTCAGAAGGAGAAATGTAATATGAATGATATAGTAATTTGTGCAGCCTTAAGAACTCCCATAGGTAGTTTCGGAGGTGCTTTAAAAGATGTTGCAGCTGTAGATCTTGGAGCTGGAGTTATCAGTTCTCTTCTTAAAAAGACAGGATTAGATGGATCTCAGGTAGATGAAGTTATAATGGGAAATGTTCTTTCAGCTGGACTCGGGCAGAATCCTGCACGTCAGATGGCAATAAACAGTGGGATTCCCGATAGTGTTCCCGCGATGACTATAAATAAAGTCTGCGGTTCGGGACTTCGCGCCGTAAGTCTCGCCGCTCAGATCATAAAAGCCGGAGATGCCGAGTGTATTGTCTGTGGTGGTTCGGAAAATATGAGCCAGGCTCCCTATTTGATGCCCAAAGCGAGGTGGGGACTGAGAATGGGAAATTCCCCTATGGTGGATTCTCTTATACATGATGCTCTGTGGGATTCATTTAATGATTTTCATATGGGTATCACAGCAGAAAACGTAGCTGAAAAATGGGAGATTACCCGTGAAGCCCAGGATGCTTTTGCTCTGGAAAGCCAGACCAGAGCCGCAAGGGCGCAGGAGACAGGAGCGTTTGTTGAAGAAATAGATCCCGTTTCCATACCACAGAGAAAAGGTGATCCCATTGTATTTAAACAGGATGAATATCCCCGTATGACAAACAGTGATAAACTAGCTTCACTTCGCCCGGCTTTTAAAAAAGACGGATCGGTTACAGCTGGTAACTCATCGGGAATCAATGACGGAGCTACAGCTCTTATAATTACAAGTCGCGCGAAAGCGGAATCTTTGGGACTTCCTATCATGGCTGTTATCAAGGGTTATGGATCTGTCGGTATCGATCCGGCCATAATGGGTTATGCTCCGGCTCCAGCTTCAAAGAAAGCTATGAAAATGGCTGGTTGGGAGATGGATGAGCTCGATCTTATTGAAGCCAATGAAGCCTTTGCTTCCCAGTCTTTAGCCGTTGTCGGAGACCTCGGACTCGATCCTGCCAAAGTCAATATCAACGGGGGAGCCATTGCCCTCGGACATCCTGTAGGATGTTCCGGTGCAAGAATTCTCACAACCCTTCTTTATGCCTTAAAAAAACAGAAGGCGTCCAAAGGACTTGCCACACTCTGTATCGGCGGTGGAATGGGTACGGCTGTCTGTATTGAAATGGAGAAGAATGCATGAAAGCAAAGCCAATCATTAAGGCTGAAGAGGCCATTTCGAAAATAAAAGACAACGACACGATTCTTGTTTCCGGTTTTATGGGAGTAGGATCTCCATTGGGATTATTGAAGGCTCTGAAAGATAGCGGAAAGAAAGAGATGACCCTGGTCTGTAGTGATAACGGTATGTTTCTGGGAGATGAGAGTCAGGCGACCGGTGTGGCTCCTAATGTTCTTGCAAAGCAGTTCAAAAAATTCGTCGCCAGTCATATAGGTTTAAATAAAGAGACACAACGGCAGATGGTTGAAGGTGAATCGGAAGTGGAACTGGTTCCCCAGGGAACTCTCGCTGAAAGGATTCGCGCAGGAGGTTCCGGACTCGGGGGGATACTCACCCCTACGGGAGTCGGTACTGCCGTTGCAGAAGGCAAGGAGATTATCCATGTTAATGGTCGGGACTTTTTGTTAGAACTTCCCATTCGAGGTGATTTTACACTGATCCGGGCTGCCAAAGCCGATAAAGCCGGTAATTTAACCTATTCTGCATCGGCAAGAAATTTCAGCCCTCTCATGGCAACAGCCGGGAATACGGTTCTGGTGGAAGCTGATGAAATAGTTGAGGTGGGAGAACTGGATCCCGAGATTATTGTCACTCCGGGCATCTTTGTTGACTATCTCATTAAAAGAGATAAGGGGATAAACTAATGGAATACAAACCGGATAAAACAAAAATTGCTAAAAGGATTGCCTGTTTTTTCAATGATGGTGATCTGGTGAATCTGGGGATTGGTCTTCCCACGCTTGTCGGGAATTATATTCCGGAAGATGTCAGTATTATACTTCAGTCTGAAAATGGGTTTCTCGGTCTCGGACCCGAGCCCGCTAAAGATCAGCATAATCCCGATTTGGTCAATGCCGGGGGAGTGCCTGTCTCTATTCTTCCGGGAGGTTCTTTTTTTGATTCAGCTCAGTCCTTTGGGATTATCCGCGGAGGACGGCTCGATTATACTGTTTTGGGTGTTCTTGAAACTGACCAGGAGGGAAATCTGGCAAATTACATGATCCCCGGTAAAATGGTTCCCGGAATGGGCGGCGCTATGGATTTACTGACCGGAGCACGTAAAGTTATTGCTGCAACTGTACATTTCGACAGGAACGGCCAATCAAAAATGGTTAAATCCTGTACTTTACCTCTCACAGCTAAAGGTGAAGTTGACTATATTGTCACCGATCTGGGGATGTTCGAAATCGGAGATAACTGCTTTATTCTCAAAGAGTTTTTTGCTCCGGCCAATCCCGATTGGATTATTGAGAATACCAATGCAGAGATAATAATGGATCCCGATTGTAAAGAGTACATTTTTTCAGAATAGCATCGAAGACTCAATCCAGGCCCCCTTTCCGGGGGCTTTTTGTTTTGTATTTGTGTCTTCGTGGAAATGATGAATGCAGCACTGCCTTTTTCTGAACTCTGTCGTTTGACTAGAATAACACATGATAATTCAATAGAATTAACGAGTCTCATTCCTAGCCTGTTTGCAGGGATATTCCCGAAGGAGCCGATTTTGTCCAATTCCACTTTGTTTGCCATTGGTACTTACACCGACGTTAAAGGCCATGCGCCATTTGCCTCTGGAGAGGGGATTAAAATCATCTCACTTTCAGAAGAGGACGGTTCCTTTCGTGAAATAGAAGTTCTGAGAGATCTTAAAAATCCATCTTATCTCGACTGGGATCCCCGGGCGGGATATCTTTATGCTATTACTGAAAATGAAGATGGCCATGGTCAAATCCAGGCATATTCCCTTTCTGAGGAAAAGCGATTTCAAAAGAGATCTTCCGTTACAGGACCGGCCGTGGCCGGATGTCACCTCGCGGGAAATTACCCGGAGAATACGATTTACGCCACATCTTATATGAATGGTACCTTGAGAGCCTACGAATTAAAAAATGGAGATCCTGGAAAATCTCTTTTCAGTCTTAATTTTCAAGGGAATGGTCCAAATATGGACCGTCAGATAAGCTCTCATGCTCACCAGGTCATGATTCTCAGACAGAGCCCTTTTTTTTATGTATGCGACCTGGGAAGTGACAAAATATGGATGGGCAGGCAATCAGAAGAACCTCCCAGGATCGGTTGTGCCTTAACAGTTCCCGAAGGATATGGTCCACGTCATTTAGCCTTCGATCCTAATGGCGAATACGCTTATATATTGTGTGAACTGATTCCCCGCATACTTGTGGTCAAAATTGATCAGTCTGCAGGTTTCATGGAAATCTTCGAGGATCTTCCCACAGTCGTTTCGTCTCTTCATTCAATCTCGGCCCCCGCCGCTGTGAAGGTTCATCCTTCAGGCCATTCACTGGCTGTATCAAATCGCTTTGATGATTCCATAACAATTTTTCACATTATCAGGGAGAGGGGTAAGGTTTCCCTGGAATTTCACAGCAACTTTTCATCGCAGGGGAAAACTCCCAGGGATATTACTTTCAGCCCCGGAGGGGCATGGCTTCTTATCGCCAACCAGGATTCGAGTGATGTGCAATTTAAATCTTTTAAAAAAGAATCGGGTTTGCCTGCTCCTGGATGGGCAAAACCTCTGAATATGGGAACTCCTGTCTGCATTGTTGCTTTAAACTGACAGAGATCAGAAAATCGTGACCCAATAACCAAAGGTTACAAAAGTGAAATGTACGTCTCTTCGAGATTGAACCGGGGTGCTGAATTTACGATTAAGCATCCTGTGAGTTAATCTGTCGAAAAGAATCCGATCTCTTTCCTCAATAACTGGGACTGCTCGGCCAGTTCTTCCGAGTAAGCGGCCATATCTTCTGCTGATTTGGCATTTTGCTGAATTACCTGATCCAGCTGGGTCAATGCGCTTTTTATCTGTTCGACTCCAGTACTCTGCTCCTGAGACGCGCTACTTATCTCCTGTATCAGATCCGCGGCATTTTTTATGGTTGGCAAAAGTGTTTCAAATAATTCTCCCGTCTCTTCTGCAACAGCAATGCTGGCAGAGGATAAATTATTTATTTCTCCGGCGGCTATCTGACTTCTTTCAGCCAGTTTTCGTACTTCATTTGCAACGACAGCAAATCCCTTTCCGTGTATCCCGGCTCTAGCGGCTTCAATTGCGGCATTTAAAGCCAGAAGGTTCGTCTGTCTGGCAATTTCTTCAATTATAGAGGTCTTTTGGGCAATCTCTTTCATGGCCACAACTGTTTTGTTAACAGCAAGTCCTCCTTTTTCCGCATCTTCAGCATTTTTGCGGGATAACTTTTCCGTTTCTGCTGCATTTTCCCTGTTATTAAAAATATTGGCGCTCATTTCCTCCATGGAAGCCGAAACCTGTTCTGCTGCGGCTGCCTGTTCAGTTGATCCTTGTGACAAGTTCTGTGCTGTGCTGTTCAGATTCTGACTGCGCGAATCGACATTGATGGTTGTCATTCTGATATTCCCAATGATTTTACGGAGATTGAGGGACATGTCTTCCATGGCATGAACCATGTGACCTATTTCATCTTTGCTCCTTGTTTTGAGATTCGTAACAAGATTACCCTGGGAAATCTGTTCTACTGCCGAGAGGGCTATATTCAGCGGGCCTATGATCGTTTTCGTTATCAGGGCAACCGATATTGTTAAGACAATGAAAATGACGGCACCAACTGCAATTATGATATAGAGCATATTGTTGACAGATTGGAACAGTTCTTCTTTGAGAATGTTGACTGTTACCAGCCAGCTGATTCCCGTATGACCGATCTCGATGGGGACGCCATAGGATATGTATGTATTCCCGTTAAGCCCGGTAATTTCGGCATAGTATTCTTCTCCTCTGCTGATCAGTTCTATCAGTTTCTCATCAGTACTGATATCTCCAATCGACTTGCCGATCTCTTCATTGACGATACCGCCGGCAACAATACCATTTTGAGAAAAAATAGTGAGATAGGCATCTTCATAGGACCCTATTTTCACACTTTGGGCCATTTCGATAATCTCTTCGATAGAAATGTCTATACCTGTAATTCCTATAAATTGTCCCGATGCGTTTTGAACGGGAACTGTTAAGGAGGTCATAAGCACATCAACCCCCTGGATCGGGTAGAGAAAAGGATCCTGTATGGCTTCTCTATTTGTATTTTTGGGAGCCTGGTACCATCCTGAATAATCTTCTTCATATTCCACAAGAGCTTCGGCAATTCCCCTGCCGTTTTCATCGATCACCCAATAGGGGATATAGCGACCTGTTCCGTCGTGAAGATCTGTATTGATGTAGGACCTGTCTGAACCGTCATAACTATCCGGCTCGAAGAGGACATACACTCCGAGATACTGGGATCTCGACTCGATAAATGTTTTCAAAATAATATTGGATTCCTCTCTGGAAAAAGAGAGTTTGTTCTGATTTTGTGTGATGGAATTGAAGACAAGTCCCAGAGATCTGGCCTCGTCAAGTGGTTCCTGAATAAAATTTCCCACAAATTGTGCATATCTTCCGGCAGTCTGTCGTCCGATTATCTCTATATTTTCCTCTTCAATTCTGTAGGACAGGGTGGCGACAATGGCGGATAAGGCCCCGATGAGCAGCAAAGTGGCGATTCCGATAAAGAGGATGAATTTAGTAGAGATTTTCATATTGCTTACGCTCATATTTATCTCCTTAAGTCATAGACTATATTATATATTATAATTGATTTCAGAGCCGATTCAATACGCATCTTATGGAATAGCCGAAAACCGCTCGTTTTTGAGTCTTTGATTCTCGATATTCATTTTACGAAGAACAAAGAAAAACTGCTTGAGCTGGATGTGTAAGCTCAAGATTGAATTTCTGATTCAGAATAAAAAGATCATCATTTATACAATATAAATTTAACTTTTTTAATTCCAATGACTTACAATAAATTAGAGAAGATAAAAATGAAGATTCATTTTTTATTCGGGAAACCCTATTTGCGCTATTGGAGTTGATGAAATGAGTATAATAAATCTGAAAATCAAAGGACGGTTGGTCCTTATCTGTATTACTTTGATAACCATCCCTCTTGTTTTACTGGGAACGATTCTTTACACAACAACTCAGAAAGAGATTCAACTTGAAAATGAACAGAAAATTCAACAGCAGGCGAAACTCATCAGTCTCAATGTTCAGAGCATTTACGATATCGGCCAGGATAAATTAAAAGATGACCTTAAAGTAGCCAGAAGTATTTTCAATAGTTATGGTTCTGCGGATATAAATGATACTGGAGAAATGGTTCTAATCAATAGAGCTGCAGAAATACAGGTTCAGAAAAAAGTCAATTCCGATTTAATCGTTGCAAATAAAATCCTTTACACAGAAGGAACTCCCCTTCTGAGTCGCAATCGTACAATGAGAGTCACCGCGATAAATCAGATCAGTAAAGAATCAGATTCTCTTATAATTCCTGTTATGCTGTTGAATGAAAATCAGCTTGCCTTCAATTACGACCTTGTCGATTCGATTAAAGAAACGACGGGAGTGGAAACGGCCACAATATTCCAGAAGATTCCTGGAGGGTTACTCCGAATTTCTACCAATGTGATGAAACAGGATAATACAAGAGCAGTGGGAACCTATATTCCGTCAGAATCGATAGTTTATAAAACGGTGATGAAAGGTGAAACCTTTTACGGAAGAGCTTATGTGGTCAATGCCTGGTACCAGACAGCTTATGAACCTATTTTCGATAGTAGAGGTAATGTTATCGGGGTTTTATATGTCGGTGCTAAAGAGAGCAAACATATAATAAATGACAATTTAACTATAGTTAATGAAATTCAATCCATCATTGGAGGCAAAGCAGCGGTTTACCAATTGAAGGACTTCGAAGGAGTCAGGAAAGAGGATATTAATACATCCGGTTGGATCTACAAACAGGCATTTTACGGTGTTTCTACAAATGTGATCGATGATGATGGAGAAGGTTCACTCGGTTCCATTGTCTCTGAATCAATTTATGATTCAGCCATGGACTGGAGTACTTCATACAGCAGAACTTGGATTGCCGATGGTTGGTATATGACAGCCTATGATCCTATTATTGATGAAGATGGTGAGATCGTCGGGATACTCTTTATCGGTTTGGAAGAATCAGATTTTCAGACATCACTTTTGAAAAATTTAGCATCTATAGTCGTTGGAAAAACAGGCTACATTTCTATCATAAATGAAAAAGGAGATTATATCCTCTCTATCAATCAGAGTCGCGACGGGGATAATATTTGGAAAGCAACAGATACTGACGGATCATATTTTATTCAGGAAATGATTAAAAAGGGAAAAACCCTCAGTAGAGGAGAAACCGACCTTCTCTACTATTCCTGGAAAAATCAGGGTGAAGATAAAGCTCGAAAGAAATTTACGGGCTTTTCCTATTTCCCTCAATGGAATTGGATTATTACTTCGGGAGCCTATGTTGATGACTTTGAGGATAGCCTGAAAAGAATCCAGAAGATAATTTTCATCGTATGCATACTCGGTATACTCGTGGGAATCGTCATATCCTATCTCTTTGCTGAATCCATAGCCAAACCTTTGAGAAAAGTCGCGGCTATGGCCAATAATATGGCTGAGGGCGATCTGAATATTGAAAAACTGACTATAAAATCTAAAGATGAAATACGCACTCTGGCCGATTCTTTTTCCGCAATGCTTGATTCATTCAGGTACAAAGCCAATGCCATACGTTATGTCGCAGAAGGTGATCTTTCTCAAAATATCGTAAAGGCTTCTGAGTATGATATGCTGGGGCAATCTCTCATAGATATGAATGATTCTCTCAATAATCTTATGAATGAAATAAAGCAGACAGTCGGGGAAGTTGCCAACGGAGCGGAACACGTATCCAATGCCGGTCAGGTTCTCTCTCAAGGAGCCGTTGAACAGGCCAGCTCTCTCGAAGAGATCACATCCTCTTTGAATCAGATTAATAGTCAGTCCAGGAAAAATGCAGAAAATGCCACGGAAGCGAGCATTCTTGCCAAATCGGCTTCGTCTAAAGCCGAAGTCGGAAATGGAAAAATGGGTGATCTTTTAACAGCAATGGATAAAATCAGTGATTCAGCCAACGATATTAGCGGTGTCGTTAAGGTTATTGATGATATTGCCTTCCAGATAAATCTTCTGGCACTCAACGCCAATGTTGAAGCGGCTCGCGCCGGCAAATACGGAAAGGGTTTTGCTGTTGTTGCCGATGAGGTGAGGAATCTGGCAATAAGGAGTGCCGATGCTGTCAAAGAGACTACAGAGATGATGGAGCATTCCGGGCGTAATGTCACAACGGGAAGAAAAGCGGCAAAAGATACGGCAGCGCAATTGACAGAAATCCTCAATGAGTCGATCAAAGTGTCAGATTTTCTCTCAGAGATTGCTGTCTCCAGCAACGAACAAGCTCAGAGTGTAGAACAGATCAATGAAGGGTTGGAACAGATTGATTCAGTAACCCAATCCAATTCATCAAGTGCCGAGGAGAGTGCTTCCGCCGGAGAAGAACTGGCGGCACAGGCCGATCTGTTGAAAAACCTGGTAGACAGATTTAAGCTGGCTCAACTGTATATAGAAAATGATGATAATATTTAAAATATTCAATCGTTTTTTATTATGATTCCAAGGGGAGAAAGTAGGTTCACAACATCGGGGTAGGTAAATACTGCTCCCTTCATATTGTTTTCTCCCGGGTGAATTGTATAACCTCTGGCATTGGAAAAATCGGCTTTTTCAAGATTGCAGTTGCTGAACATGGTTTCATTAAAATCCGTTTCTGTGAAATCTGCCTTCTTTAGATTGGTTTTAGTGAATTCGCTGCTTTTAAAGCGGCACTTTCTGAAAGATCTCTCTTTCAGGTCCATATCACCGAAGTAACAATGACCGATCATGGTCTCTTCAAAATCCGAATAGAACTGATAACTGTTGCATTCAGAAAAATTCAAGCCCTGGAGTCGGCATTCTTTAAACTCGCAATTGGAAAATCCAGTGCTGTTAATTTTTATGATTGAGAATTCACAGTTTGTAAAAGTGCAGTTCCTGAAAGAGCTATAGGAGAAGTCGCAGTAGGAAAACCGGCATTGAACAAATTGACAATCGATAAAGGACTTGCTTTTCAGCTGTTCCTTGTCGAGAGTAATCTTTTCAAAATAGTCATCTTCATAGTCTTCTATGTCAGGGGCGGTCATGTGCATGGCTCAATTTTTTCCTATATATCTTCGTTTTGCCAGTAGCATTACGGTTCTCAATTCTTCGGCTGTCTGGGCATGTTCCCAATCTTCTATAAAGCCGGGACTCTGTAGTATCTGTGCTATGGACATGAGAGCTTTGAGATGAAAATCCCGTTCATCTTTTGAGCCGATCAGACAGAAAGCTGTGTGTACTTCCACACCTTTTTCATTCCATCTGATTCCCTCTTTATTTCTGACCAGGACAATGTCAAAGAGATTTTCCCCTTCAACAATGACATGGGGGATGGCATGGGGCAGGGCGATTCCCGGGTAGATGAGGGTCTCTGCCGACTCCTCGCGCAAATGGAGTTTTTTATCTATAACAGATTTGTCTATATTCCATCTTTTGGACACTTGCGAGGCAATTAATGTAAAGAGTTCGTCCCGGTCCATCGGAGTGGACAGATCCAGAACAATAGATTTCCTAATAATGTTCGAGAAGCGATCCTCTTCAACCTCATCGCGATCGATAAGAATGTCGAGAAGTTCGTTTTCCAGATCTTCCATGGTGGTTACGATCTCGCGGTTAACCAGTTTTTCTACCATATGAACCAGGGCTGATTTCCGGGTCATATGTTTTTTCACAAAAATCATATACCAGATTATTGAAAAGAGAATAAATATCGAAGCCGTAATAATCGGTTTAATCCCCATATTGAATATGAGGGCTCCATAAACTCCTATACCGATTATCTGCAGCAGAGGATAGAGGGGTGCTTTGAAAACCGGTCTGTAATTTGTCATATTGCTACTGCGGATTACGATAACCGAAAGATTTACAAGGATAAAAAGCAAAAGCATAAAAAGAGATGCGGTTTTAGCGAGATCTTTAAGGTCAAAAGCAAATATCAATATGAGTATGAACAGGGATGTGAGAACGATGGATATTACCGGTGTTCCCTTTGATGAGAGTTTTTCAAAAAAACCGGGCAGCATTTTATCCCGGCTCATGGCAAGCGGTACCCTGGAGGAGGACATTATCCCCGCATTAGCTGTTGTTATGAAAGCGATGATGGCAGCAGAGGATAGAAGGATGATTTGAATTAAGCGAACAGTATTATTGGAAAATATTTTTGCCGCGCTGTCCGAGAGCGGTGCATGGGAAGAGATAAATTCCTGGGGAGTCAGAATTCCGCAGAGAATAGCAACTATAAGCACATAGAGGGTCTGTACAATTATAAATGCCAGAAAACTTCCTTTCACAAGTGATTTTCCGGGATCCTTCACCTCTTCGGCTACACTGGCCACCTTTGTTAAACCGCCATAGGAGATAAATACCATGCCTGTAACAGATATAACGCTTTTCCAGTCCAATGTTTGTCCGCCGAGTACAATGAGCTCTATATCGACGGCCCTATAACCTATAAGAACAAACTGTGCCAATATTGTCAGAAGGATTATAACCAGAATGCCCTGGCTGTGACCGGCAGATTCGACACTGAATATATTTATTAAAGTAAAAACTATGCAGGCTGCGGCGGAAATTAATTTAAGTTGAAACTCTGTCAGTTCCGGGAAGATTATATTGGCGAAGAAACCGATGCCGACGAGTGCCAGAGCACTTTTTAATGCGATGGAAAACCAGTTGGCGAAACCGGCGGCCATACCGGAAGAGCTACCGAGAATCCTCTCTATATAAAAATAGGTCCCCCCCGCTTTGGGAAGGGCCGTTGCCAGTTCCAACTGTGAGAATAGAGCAGGTATCATCAATAACCCCGCCAGAAAATAGGAGAGAATCGCCCAGCTTCCCGCTTCGGCAAAGGCAATGGCCGGAAGGATAAATATTCCAGAGCTGATCATAGCTCCTGCGCAGAGACTGAAAACATCGTAAGTTCCGAGAGATTTTGTAAGTTTCATATTCACTTCCCGTTTTTAATTATATATTCGACTGGTTTTACGTATATCCGGCTGCCCTCAGATTGGGATTCTGTGATCCACACATTACCACCGATGATAGAGTTCTTCCCTATGATCGTATTACCACCGAGAATTGTAGCACCTGAGTAGATGGTCACATTGTCTTCGATTGTCGGATGCCTTTTCACTTCTGCTTCCTCTTTAATCACTTTAAGAGCACCGATGGTCACACCCTGGTAGATCCGTACATTATCACCGATAACAGTTGTCTCTCCGATGACAATGCCCGTTCCGTGGTCCATGAAGAAGCGCTCACCGATGGAGGCTCCGGGATGTATGTCGATCCCCGTTTGTCTATGTATGTATTCGTTCATCATTCTGGGGATGAGAGGTACCTGCTTTTTATATAATTCATGGGCGAAACGATGGATTGCTATGGCTTCCAGACCCGGATATGAGAGGATCACTTCTTCACTGGATTTAGCTGCCGGATCTCCCTGGAGCGCTGCTTCCACATCGAATAGAATCAATTCGCGCAATTCGGGAATCTTATTCAATAGCTTAAATGTAATGCCTTCAGCACTTTCCGCACAGAGATTACATGCGCCGCTGTGCTTTTTCATTCTGCAGGCGAACTCCAGACTTTTTCGGATCTCAATCGTGAGATCTTTTGTCAGTTGCTGAACTTTCGTGCCGATTGTGTAGGAGATGAATTCCTTGTCGAGAACCTCTTCCGATTCGAACCCGGGAAATATTATCGATTCTATGTTGCGGATTATATGGCGGATACTTTTTCGCGAGGGGAGGTTGGGACCTCTCAAATGATTGAGCACACCTTTCTCTTTGTAGGTTTTTACAATATTCTCAGTGATACTGTCCAATGAATAATTCATGTGGTAAATATAGAGAAAATGATCCTTAAATAAAAGTAGAATTTATAGTAATATCCATTTTATGATTGAAAATTCATGGCGGGAGCAACTCAAACACTCGAGAAAATCACTTAAAGATCTCAACGATTTTACTCTCACAGAGACTGAGTCGGCTTTTTTCAAGTATGAGGGTGCAGAGGATAAACTCCCTTTTATGGTCAATTCCTATTACAGTTCTCTGGCTGAAAATACACCGGACGATCCAATTCGACGTCAGTTTCTCCCCACGATAGATGAATATACAGTGACCGATTGCGAACTTTCCGATCCATTAGGAGAGAAGCACTACTCACCTGTCCCCCGCTTGATTCACCGCTATAGAGATCGTGTGCTGTTGCTCACAACCGACAGCTGCGCTATGTACTGCCGTCATTGTTTTCGCCGTTCTTTTACGGGACACGACGACGGAGTCGTCTCAAGCGATGAACTTTCCGCTGTATGCTCATACCTGGAGGAACACAGGGAGGTCAATGAGATACTTCTCTCCGGTGGGGATCCTCTGACATGCAGCGATAGAAAAATTGAAGAAATCCTTACATCTCTCCGCGCTGTCAGGCCCGATATAGCCATTCGACTGGCGACGAGAATTCCCGTAGTTCTTCCTATGAGAATTACAGAGAATCTCATTCGGATTATAAGTGATAACGGACCGGTCTGGCTCGTGACTCAGTTTAATCACAGAAAAGAAATTTCAGTTTTAACAGAGAAAATAATTGCTTCTCTGGTCGATAACGGGATACCGGTTCTCAATCAATCGGTACTGCTCAAAGGGGTGAATGATTCAGTCCCCGCGTTGGAAGAGTTGTTTCAGAAACTGGTGAGAATGAGAGTAAAACCCTATTATCTATTTCAGGGGGATCTGGCATCGGGCACATCACATTTTAGAGTTCCCATAGAGAGAGGTCAGGAAATTATGAGTCAGCTGAGACAACGTATTTCCGGTCTGGCTTTGCCCGTCTATGCGGTTGATTTACCAGGTGGCGGCGGAAAAATTCCATTAACGGAAAACTATGCGATCAGGCAAGATGAAAAGAATTATTATTTTAGAAATATAGAGGGACAGGAGTACATCTATCCCAGGGAGATATAATGGATAAGAATGACTTGAGTTGGACAACAAACAGTGAAAAACAGGAGATGGACTGCCACATCTTTAAAGTGAAAAGTGTTTGGCGCGAAGCTGCTGAGGACAGAAAAGGTCAATTTACCATAATCGATTCTCCCAATTGGGTTACCATTCTCCCCATTGTGAAAAACAGCCGTGGAAAAGACTGCTTTTTAATTGTCAGGCAATACAGACACGGCTCATCATGTCTTACAAAAGAATTTCCTGCCGGGATGATCGATGAAGGTGAAAATCCTCTCGAAGCAGCCATTAGAGAGCTGGAAGAGGAGACGGGATACCGCGCCGGAAAAATTACACAGATCGGCAGTATAAATCCCAATCCCGCATTTATGAACAATACATCTTATACATATCTGGCAGAAGATCTTGTTCCCAGCGGAAAACAGGACTTGGATGAACACGAAATGATCGATATGGAGCTGATGCCCGTTGAAGAGCTTGAGAAAGAGATGGGGACGGGGATGTTTAATAGTGCTATTACTATACAAGCCTGGTTCTGGTATCTTCGCCAGAGGTAGATCTTTGAAGCTGCCTCGGCGTTCATCTCTTGTCGAGTCCAATCCATATTGGTTATAAAACAGAAAAACTTCCCTATTGAGGAAATTTTTAAGCTAATTTTAGCAGGGGTAGGACTCGCCTTTCATTCAGAAACATCCTGTTTCTTCATTTCAGGCCGATCAATTCACTGTCGGCTCCATCCCTGGAGCCTGATCCTTCCTCTGGTCGGCGTTCATAGATTTTCGAATCCTATCCACATTGGTTATAAAACAGAAAAACTTCCCTATTGAGGAAGTTTTTAAGCTAATTTTAGCAGGGGTAGGACTCGAACCTACGGCCTTTGGGTTATGAGCCCAACGAGCTGCCAACTGCTCCACCCTGCGTCGTTTCGTTTGGTAAGTTAAAGGTATTAGGATTTTTTGTCAATCAGTTTCTCAAAAAAAATAAAATCATTTTTCTAAGTGTCCTAGAAGCTACTGATATCATGTGTTTTGCTGTACTGTTGTTTTAAAAAGAGTAGAGAGAGAATAATAAAAATTATACTTAACAGATAATAGGGGAAATGAAGATTGACGAGAATATTATATATACCGTGAATCACTACTGAAATCATCAGTGCCTTTCCAATAAATTTCTTTTCCCCTGTTTTACCTATTCCTGCATAATATCCCATAAATGCCCCGCATAATCCGTGGAGGGGAACTGATGTCAGACTGCGGATTACAATCAATGGATAAGCGGATGGCGATCCTGTTAGATAGAGTATGTTTTCGGCGAATGCAAATCCCATGGAAATGGCTACGCTGTATAATATTCCCTGCTTGACTGTTTTGAAATGAATGTTTCTGTAGAGTATCAGTGAGAGAATAAGAAGTTTTAATGATTCTTCGATTAGAGCCACAGCTATAAATGGTTTTAACAGATACATACTGATAAGACCATTTCCCACAAGACTGATTGCCATCGATACGATTATAATACCCGGTATGACAGAGACAGATCCCCATATCATCAACTTGATGAAAAACACCCGGTCTAAATCCTCAGACCTATACCTGATCTGTATATAAAAGAAGGTTACTAATGAAGGAAGCAGTGAGAGTAATATTGTGGATAGGGGTAAGTGCCAGATCATTTCAGAACATTTTCCAGGATTCTGACCAAGAGACGATTATCTGTTTCTGTCCCCACGGTCACTCTAATCCATTGATTCATCCCGAAAGAAGTCAATGAACGGATTGTAACACCCTGGTCCATCATTTCATTAAATACTTCTTTTGAATCACGTTTTACATCTATGCAGATGAAATTGGCCTGTGTGGGGTAATATGTTAATTCCAGTCGGTCAAGTTCTTCATAAAGGAAACGTTTTCCTGTGCTGTTCATCGCTCTGCTTTTTTCGTAAAAGGCATCATCGCTCAATGCGGCAGTTGCAGCGATCTGAGCCGGTGTGTTGACATTGAAGGGTTGTTTTGTGACCAGGATCTCATCGATCAATTCCTCCCGTGCAATTCCATAACCGACGCGCATGGCTGCCAATCCGTAAATCTTTGAAAAAGTGCGCAAAATCATGAGGTTGGGGTATTTTTTCAGTAGTTCTTTTGAGTCGGGAAAATCCAGAGCATCGCTGTAATCGGCATATGCCTCATCGAGTACAAAGAGAATATCACCGGGAATTCCGCTGAGCATTTTATCGAGTCTGTTGTGATTTATATATGTTCCCGTAGGGTTGTTGGGGTTGCAGAAATAGATAATTTTTGTTCTGGAATTGATGAGAGAACATATTTCGTCCGGGTCGTAGGTCCCCTCTGTCATAGTCGCTTTCTGCATCTCTCCCGAGTAGAGGATTGTGGCAAAAGTGTATTCGGAAAAAGTACTCTCTGCGGTTATGGCATTATCCCCTTCAGACACATAGGTTGCGGCTATAAGTGTCATGAGCTCATCGGATCCATTCCCCACAATAATATTACCTGGTTTGTAACCTTTCTTCTCAGCTATTGCCTCTCTGACCACACGGCAGCTGCCGTCGGGGTAAATATTTACATCGTTAATGGAGTTCAATACGGCTTCAATCGCTTTCGGCGATGGACCGAGCCTGTTCTCATTAGATGAAAGCTTTAGAGCTCCTGCTTTGAGTACTCCCGGCGTGTAGGGAACCATGCTGCTTAAATTTTTCTTTATCTTCATTTTTAAACTCCATTAACTTTTGTTGATCATACTCTAAAATGAAAATGATTTTTTTGTAATAGTCATCAATAAAAAGAAATTACTCTGAATTTAAGGAAATTATAGTACGAATTATTGAAATATACCTTTACAAATTACGAATAACGAATACAATATGTCTATAACATAAAAAATGAGGATATATACTCAATGCAGCCAGATGAAATAGATTGGAAAATTATAGAAATCTTAAGAGAAAATTTTATTCCCAATAATGCGATAGCCAGAGAGTTGGGCGTCTCCGAAGGGATGATCCGCCAGAGAGTGAAGCGGTTGAAAGAAGCGGGAATTCTGAAAATAAAAGCTCTTATCAATCC
>JADGDJ010000068.1 GCA_016744925.1 Spirochaetaceae bacterium | reverse complement strand
ACCATCGGCGCAAATGAGCTTAACTTCCGTGTTCGGGATGGGAACGGGTGTGACCTCATTGCTGTAATCACCAGACTAGTTGAATATAGTGATATGAAAGAAAAAAGTCAATCATTTCATTGACCAAATATTTTTTATTGAATACTCTTGCTTCAAGTCCTGGGGTGGTCTTGTTAAGACCTGAGAATATACCCGTTGAACCTGATACGGATAATACCGGCGAAGGGAGAGACAGGAGACATTTCAACCAGAGACAGCATTTACTTTAAGGAGATTTCTCATGAAATCAATCTTTAAACATCTAAAAGCTGTTCTATTCATCACATTGATTACAGCAATTTCACAACTTTACGCTTCCGGACAAACTGAAGCAGAACAGAGTAACAGCGAGACTTCCGAAACACTGGTAGTTTATTCTTATGACTCTTTTGCCTCTGAATGGGGTGCCGGACCATCAATCATTGCCGAATTTGAAGCCGAATATGGCATTAAAGTCGAATTACATGCTCCGGGAGACGGAGTTGTCGTTCTTTCGCAGTTAATTCTTGAAAAAGAGAACCCAAAAGCTGACGTTGTCGTCGGATTGGACAATAACCTTTTGGCTAGAACTTTAGCAGAGGGTATATTGGAGCCCTATAAAACTCCTGAATTATCGAAAATCTCATCTAATCTTCAATTCGATGAATCAAATCATCTGACGCCTTACGATTTTGGATTTTTTGCCATTTGTTACGATAAAGAAAATATCAGCAATCTCCCTAAATCTTTAGAAGATCTTACTAAAGAAGAATACAAAGATTCTCTCATTCTAATGGACCCCAGAACTTCCTCTCCCGGTTTAGGTTTCCTCTTATGGACAATTTCCGTTTATGGTGATGACTACCTGGAGTACTGGGACCGTCTAAAACCTTCAATCCTGACTATTACTGAGGGATGGAGCAGTGGTTATGGTCTGTTCACACAGGAAGAGGCTCCCTTTGTGCTGAGTTATTCCACTTCTCCTGTTTACCATGTTGAATATGAAGAAACCACCCGTTTTGGTGCATTGGAATTCGAAGAGGGAAACTATGAACACATAGAGGGTATGGGTATTATAAAAGGAACAGACAATCGTGAAGCTGCTGAAAAGTTTATCGATTTTATGTTGACAGATTCCTCACAGAAAACCCTTGCCATGTCCAACATAATGTACCCTTCAGTAAGTGCAACAGAGCTTCCCGATTCATTCAGTCACGCATTTATAGCCAAGAAAGCTCTACTCATTGATTCCTCTAAAATAGAAGATCAATCAACGGCCTGGGTCCAGAAATGGGTTGAGAACTACGGAAAATAATGAATTATACCGGTAGAAAAGTCAGGGGAGAAGTATATTTAATCCCTGCTTTTCTCTTTATGCTGTTAATCTTTTACATTCCTCTCAGTGGCATACTTGTCAAAGGTGTGCACAGTGAAAAGGGTTCTTTTTCACTTGAGGGGATTATAGGGATTATCGGGTCCTCTTATTATAGAAAAATTTTAATTTTTACATTCTTTCAGGCTGTTGTAAGCACAGTTTTCTCTGTGCTTATCGGTCTGCCCGGTGCCTGGGTTATGTCACACTACTCATTTCCCGGAAAAAAACTTATTAGAGCTGTGATAACAATCCCTTTTATTTTGCCTTCAATCCTCGTTGTCCTCGGTTTTGTATTGTTTTTTGGAAAAAATGGTGTGTTGAACAATTTCCTAAACACACTGGGTATAGGCGACATTAAGATACTCTACTCATTCAAAGCCATTATCATTGCTCATATATTTTACAATTTCCCCATAGCAATACGTATAATATCCTCTCTCTGGGCAAAAATTCCACAATCGCAGATGATGGCGGCACAAAGCCTGGGCGCGGGGAAAATCAGAGTGTTCAGAACAGTGACATTACATCAGATTCTCCCCGCTGTTCTGACCAGTTCCATGATTATTTTTATATACTGCTTTATGAGCTTTGCCATAATCCTTGTATTAGGCGGAGGTCCGGAATTAACCACAGTAGAAGTAGAAGTCTACAGACTGGCAAAAGTCAGTTTAGACTTAAACCGGGGAAGTTCCCTGGCTTTAATTCAATCGACTCTCACATTACTATTTATGTTTATCTACAGTTCCCTGGAAAAATATAAAAGTTACGAGGAAAAACTCCTCACCTCCGCAAATAAACCTAAATACACATTAAAATTCGATCTCAAAAGCCTTTTCATTATTTTATATTTCATACTTATTCTTCTGCTTATTGTTGCACCACCTTTCTCTGTCGTCATGGAATCTTTTAAAGAAAGCAGATCTTTTGCAGCTGAAAAACAGTTTAGCCTCTATTGGTATAAACAAATTTTCAATCCCACCAGTAATGGGACCTATAGTAAAATTGCATTTAACTCACTAAAAAACAGCCTTTTTTATGCATTTGCAACAGTTTTAATGACAATTCCAATCAGCACACTTGTCTCATGGGTTATCACAAGAAAAAAACTCAGATTCCCGGCTGTAACAGAACTTTTCTTCCTTCTGCCGCTTGGTATTTCATCAGTCATACTCGGGCTGAGTTATATGCGTTTGAGCAATATGCTGCCATCAACGTTCAAAGGTAGTGCCATGCTCGTAATTCTTGTACATACATCAATATCACTACCTCTTGTATTTAAACCTGTTCTCTCCATATTTAGAAAAATAAAAATATCCCTGAGGGAAGCGGCATTAAACCTGGGAGCCTCGAGCTTCAGAACTTTTCTCGATATTGAACTCCCTCTGATAAAGTCCGGGCTATTGACAGGAGCGACTTTTGCTTTTGCCGTATCAATAGGAGAGATGAATGCCACACTTATGCTTTCACAGCCCGGAACGACAACACTACCCATTGCGATATACAGATTGATCGGTTCTTACAAGTTCTTCGGAGCCTGCGCTCTGGGAACAATCTTAATGTTTATATGCTTAATTGCATTTTTAGCCATCGACAGATTTGATGGATTCGGAGAATAACATGAGTATAAATCTAAAGAGCATATATAGAAAAATTGATGAATTCACCCTTCAGATCAGTCTTGAAGTGAAGCAGGGAGAACTGGTGTCTCTACTCGGACCCAGCGGTTGCGGAAAGACGACAACATTGCGAATCATTGCCGGATTTGAGATGAGTGACCGCGGTACAGTGTCTTTAAATGGAAGAGATATCGCACATCTTCCCCCAGAAAAAAGAGATGTGGGCATGGTGTTTCAGGATTATGCCCTTTTCCCGCACATGACAGTATATGAAAATATTGCCTATGGTCCCCGGTTGAGAAAATGGGATAAAAAACGGATTGATGATTCAGTAAAACGCTTTCTAAAAATCGTTCACCTCGAAGGCTTTGAAAAAAGAAAAACAGAAAACCTCTCTGGAGGAGAACAACAGAGAGTCGCTCTTGCCCGTGCCCTTGTGACGGAACCGCAACTTCTTCTCCTCGATGAGCCACTTAGTGCTCTCGATGCAAAACTGAGAAAAAGTCTACGCAAGGAGATCCGAAGGATTCAACAGGAACTTAAAATTACAACAATTTATGTCACCCATGACCAGGAGGAGGCCCTGGCAATATCCGATAGGATTGCTGTAATGGAGGGGGGAAAGTGCGTACAATTTGACCGGCCTGAAATACTATTTAGAGAACCCTCGCATCTATTTTCTGCAGGTTTTATCGGAAATTCAAACCTCATTGAAGTTCAGAGTTTAAACAGGGCAGAATCAGAAGCAGAAACAGCCATAGGCAAATTACAAGTGGGATTTATATCCCCCAATATGATAGGAAAAGCTTTTGTATTTTTCCGTCCGGACAAATGCCTGAAAACAAATGGCACAGGAAGTTCAAATACTTTTTCCGGAGTCATTGTCGATGATGAATATTCAGGCACTCACAGGAGTCTGGAAATTAAAGTTGAAGATGTTATTGTCAAAGCTTTACTATTTGACAACAGCACCTGCAAAATGGGAGATACAATTCATTTACAAATAGCTCCCGAGGACTGCAGAGTTATATCCGAAACTACATCTGAGTAGAAGCATTCAATGCTTTAGCTTTTGTATCGTAGAGGTCGATCTGATCTTCCGGAACAACACCGTGAATATCATCGATTTGGACTTCATACCAATAGGATTTATCGCTGCTGTCTTTTTCTGTCTCTTTGGAAACGATTTCTACAATATCACCTTTTCTCAATGTGGCTATAATCATATTATGCCTGTCGTTGATGTCTGTAATTCTTATATAGGATCCATTCACCACTCCCCATCGGGACTGAACTGTTAAAACAGCCGTTGAGGGCATGGCAATGTTTTCCTTTAGTATCTCCTTTGAACAGGACAGTAATAAAAGAGATATGATTATCAGAGATATTTTTTTCATTCTTCACCTTTAAGTCTGGCAATTTCATCTCGCAGTACGGCGGCTTCTTCAAATTCCATATTTTTTGCTTTATCCAGCATCTCATTTCCAAGAGCTTTTATCAGTCTTTTTTTCTGTTTTGGATCAAATAGATTTGTGCTGCTCTTCATCATTTCGATGGTCATTTTCTCAGCATTTTTCTTTTGTTCCGATTTTTTCAATAGAATATCCTGCACGGCTTTTTTGACAGTTTCAGGTGTTATGCCGTGTTTTTCATTGTATTCTATTTGTACTTTTCTGCGTTTATCCGTTTCTTCAATGGCCTCAGTCATGGCATGGGAAACTTTATCAGCATACATAATAACCTTACCGTTCTGGTTTCTAGCGGCGCGGCCTATTGTCTGGATTAAAGCTGTAGCCGAACGGAGAAATCCAATTTTATCGGCATCCATAATGGCAATGAGAGATACTTCCGGAAGATCCAGCCCTTCTCTCAGCAAGTTGATCCCCACAAGGACATCAAAGACACCCATTCTTAGATCCCGCAGAATTTCCACACGCTCAAAAGTCTCGATTTCAGAATGAAGATAACGTACTTTTAAATCCAATCCGGATAGATAATCAGAGAGGTCTTCTGCCATTTTTTTAGTCAATGTCGTAATAAGAACTCTTTCATCAACTGCAATCCTTTTATTTATTTCACCGAAGAGATCTTCAATCTGTCCCTCTGTCGATCTGACTGTAATCTCGGGATCCAGCAATCCTGTAGGTCGAATGAGCTGTTCCACCATCTTCTGAGACCTTGCGAATTCCTCTTTCCCCGGTGTGGCCGAGACAAAAATCATCTGATTCTGCATTTCCTGAAATTCAGAATAAATCAAAGGTCTGTTATCGAGAGCAGAAGGAAGTCGGAATCCGAAGTTGACAAGGTTCGTTTTTCGCGATCTGTCGCCTTCATACATAGCGCGAACCTGTGAGAGAGTTACATGCGATTCATCGACAAAAGTCAGATAATCTTTGGGAAAGAAATCGAGAAGGACTTCAGGTCGCTCTCCTTCATCTCGTCCAGCCAGTATTCGGGAGTAGTTCTCGATTCCCGAGCAATAGCCCATCTCCTCCATCATCTCCAGATCATATTCAGTTCTGGACTTCAACCTCTGTGCTTCAACCAGTTTTCCTATTGATTCAAAATGCTCGAGCTGTAACTCCATCTCCTCACGGATCTGACTGACTGAATTTCTGATCTGATCTTCGGGAAGCACAAAGTGTTTCGCAGGGTATACTGTACACATAAATACATTTTCCACGACTTCACCTGTTATAGGGTTAATCCTGGCGATGCTTTCGACTTTGTCCCAATCGAGACTGATACGATAAGAGATATCTTTAAAATATGCCGGAAAGATCTCGATGATGTCCCCGCGTTTTCTAAAACGACCCCGTTCGAGAATTGCATCGTTTCGGCTGTACTGAAGAGAAATAAGCTGACGGATAACTTTATCTATATCAATAACATCGCCGACTTCTATTTGTACTCGCATATCCTTGTATGATGCGGGACTACCTACTCCGTAAATACAGGAAACTGTCGATACGACGATGACGTCTTTTCTCTCCATTAAAGAACGGGTGGTTGAGAGTTTTAAACGGTCAATCTCATCATTTATCGAGGCATCTTTTTCAATAAATAAATCTTTGGAAGGAACATAGGCTTCAGGTTGATAATAATCGTAATAAGAAACAAAATATTCTACTGCATTATTGGGGAAAAAATCTTTAAATTCCCGATAGAGCTGTGCCGCCAATGTTTTATTGTGAGAAACGATCAGGGTCGGTCGTTGTACTTGTTCTATTATTTTAGCCATTGAATAGGTTTTACCCGATCCCGTGACGCCTTTTAAGGTCTGATATTTTAATCCCTCTGAAAGCCCTTGGCACAATCCCTCTATGGCACTGCCCTGGTCTCCCGAAGGACTGAATGGAGAAACGACTTCAAAACGGTTCAATAATTCTGCCTTCTTTCACTTAGTTCTACATCGATGACAATTCTTTTTTCACCTCGAATAACGGCAACCTGCACCTGATCTCCCGGGCGTGAATCTTCTAGGGCACTATAAAAATCACTCAGAGACCTAATATCCTGATCGCCGATGGCAACAATAATATCTCCTCCGAGATAAATGACTGTATTGCCGCTTTTAACAGCTCTCTCCCGATCTCCACCCCTCAATCCCGATTCTGAAGCCAGGCTTTCAGAATCAATCCTCGAGATGAGCACTCCATGATTCACAGAAAGCTGACCATAACGGACAAGCGAGGGAAATAATTGAATACCCGCAATATTTATGGTACCTCTGTTTACTTTCCCAATATTTATAAGATCGGGAATCACTCTTATTGCCGTATCTATCGGTACAGCGAATCCCACACCGACTGATCCTCCCGAGGGAGAATAGATAAGAGTGTTTATCCCTATCATTTCCCCCACAGAATTGATGAGGGGTCCACCGGAATTCCCGGGATTGATTGCTGCATCGGTCTGGATCATATTATTGATGATGTACCCCGTATCAGTCTTTAGTGGACGGCCCAATCCCGAAACGATACCTGTGGTCAAAGTTCTATCGAGAGCAAAAGGATTACCGATAGCAAGGACTTTTTGACCGACTCTCAAGTCCTGTGATGATCCAAAGGGGATTGTAACCAAAGATCGACCATCGGGATCAAATTTTATAACTGAAAGATCATTTTCATAATCAGTGCCGATAACTTCCCCTTCCAACTGAGAACCATCTGCAAGAGTCAGATAAACTTTATAGGCATTTTCGACAACGTGATTGTTTGTGAGAACGTAACCTCTCGTATCAATGATGGATCCCGAGCCGGATGTACCTTCACTGGGAACAGGTTCAGTAAACCAGTTGTGGATTAGAACTTCTGTTGTGATGTTGACTACAGCTTCATTCAAGGCATCGTAAATAGAAATATTTTCCATTTCATCTGTTGTGTATTTCTGTAGCGATGAACCCAGAACGGGAAGATCAGACTGAATTTCCGAATGACTTACATTGAGTACAAAGGGCTCAGCGGAATTCACATCTTCGGATACTAAAACTTTATCCTCATTTCCAGAAAACATCCCCAAGCCAAAAAGTATTAAAAATACAACTAGCGCACTGCACAAGCTGTAAAATATAACCTGTCCGCGACTATATAATCTCATAAAAAATCCTCATATGACAAATATATAATTAAAGTATGCCTTTGATCCACAATTTATTATAACTTACACTTAAGTTGTTACAAAAAACTTACATATACAAATTTATACTATAAGAGTATTATTTACTTTATAATTTAAATTTTTAATGGAGAATAGAATGAGTCAAACACTTCCAAAACTATTAAAAGAGATCACAGAAAAATATCCCGATTGTTCTGCTCAATACAGTAAAGATAGCAATAAAAAATTCCAGCCTACATCTTATCAGGATTTTTTCTTTGAAGTGCAATGCTTCGGTGCAGGACTTCTCAATCTTGGTGTTAAAAGAGGAGATCATGTGGGTCTCATTTCAGAGAACCGAAAAGAATGGTTTATCGCTGATCTCGGGACACTCTCAATAGGAGCAGCGGATATCCCTAGAGGATGTGATTCCAACGCCGATGAAATAAGCTATATTCTAAGTTTTTCCGAAAGTAAAATTACCATACTGGAAAATAGTGCCCAAATAAAAAAAATAGCAGCTAAAATCAATGATATGCCTCTTCTTAAAGATGTGATAATCCTTGACAATTCTATTAAAGAGGAAGATATCACTGCAGAACTCAAATCCATCACTTTTCATACATTCAATGAATTGATGGAAACCGGAAAAGCAGAACTGGCCAAGAATTCCGACCTCGTATTAAAAGAGATTGAACAGGGAGAGCAGCAAGATGTAGCTACGCTCATATTCACTTCCGGTACTACGGGAACACCTAAGGGTGTAATGCTCTCTCACAAGAATTTCCTTCATCAGGTTCATGGTGTACCGCAATTGCTGGACTTAAAACAGACAGATAAATGGCTTTGTGTCCTCCCCGTATGGCACTCTTTTGAAAGAATTATGCAATATGTTTCTCTGGGAGCCGGTTCAGCTCTCTGTTACTCCAAACCGGTGGGGAGTATTTTCTTGGCAGACTTTGCCTCCATAAAACCAACATGGATGGCTTCTGTCCCAAGAATCTGGGAAGCTATAATGTCAGGGGTCTACAAAAAAGTAAACGCCGTTGGCGGTATTAAAAAAGTACTGTTTCATTTTTTTGTCGGTGTAGGGAAAAATTTCAGTTTATTCAGAAATATGATTTACGGTTTGAGACCGGAGTACAGAAAACGTTCCCGAGTTCTTGAAATAGGCCTGGCTATACTCCCCTATATTTTTCTTTTCCCTTTAAAAAAGCTGGGAGATGTTCTTGTCTTTAAAAATATCAAATCCAAACTAGGTGGAAAATTTGTCGCCGGAATATCAGGTGGCGGTGCTTTACCGGCATCTGTGGATAATTTCTTTTCCGCCGCCGGGATACTAGTTCTGGAAGGATATGGTCTTACTGAATCGGCTCCCGTATTGGGTGTTCGAAATCAGAATCATCCTGTACCGGGAACTGTTGGTCCCGTTTTTCCAGGAACTGAAATACGAATAGTCGATGATGAGGGAAAAGTACTTCCTCCCGGCAGCAAAGGCCTCGTTCTCGCCAAAGGACCTCAGATTATGCTCGGCTATTACAAAATGGAAGAACAGACAAAAGCCGCTGTTGATGACCAGGGATGGTTGAACACTGGAGATCTGGGTATGCTCACCATCAATAATGAGCTGACCATTCTCGGTAGAGCAAAAGATACAATAGTTCTACTCGGTGGGGAAAATATTGAGCCGGCTCCCATAGAGGAAAAAATCTCAGAATCAACTTTTGTCAATAAAGCCGTACTTTTAGGCCAGGATAAAAAGTATCTTTCGGTTCTCATTATCCCCGAACTGGACATGCTTGAAAATTTTGCAAAAGAAAATTCAATTTCTTATATGTATACAGACGATCTTGTCGATACACCTGAAATAAATGAAATGATGAATGATGAAATTCAGGAACTCATCAATTCAAAAAATGGATTTAAGAGTTTCGAACGGATATTCAAATTCAAAATCCTCGCCAATGATTTTGAAATCGGGAAAGAATTATCAGCTAAACAGGAAATTAAAAGGCATGTGATCAATGAGATGTATGCCAAAGAAATTAAAAGTCTCTTTTAAATAAAGGGGCATAAAGCCCCTTTATTATATAGGTCGGGTATTTTAATCCTGACCGAGTTCACCTAGGGTATTTTCCGGTCGTTGTGTTTCATTGTGCAGGGAGTTGGAAAACCAAATCTCCATAGCGTAAAGCCTTCTATAAAAAGAAGAGAAGAGATCCATTATTTTATTAACAAAACCGGGATTGGCAAGCTTAACTCCGCAATAACCATAAATAAGTATTTCATCTTCCAGTGGCATCAAGAGAAGATCAATCTGCATATCTTCTTTGCCGACAACCCTTAATACAAAACTCATATTGCTGGTATTTGTAAGAGAGAAAGACATGTCCTGCCCATCGTACAGATACTCTGCAAGATAATAATCTCTACCAAGGTTGGCCTCTTTCATATGCATAGGAAAGGAATCGTATTCCGGGATGTCAAATACAACGGGATCATCGATTGGTTTTTTCTTTTCATTTACAGCATAGACATCATCAAAGAGAACTCTCAATTTATTTTTCGTTCTGGAAAAATACTGAACTCCTGTAATATTACTGACCTCTCTTACGATATTGTAAAGAATAAGGTCACGATCGTAACCAGTTAGCATATCTGAAGGATAGGGAACTTTGTACAATGCCTCCACTGTTACATTGGGATCCAGAGCATTGAATTTTTCAACAATATTATCAGCGAGAGGAACATCCGGTGTGTAATAAAGACCTTTCCTTTCTTTTCCGTAACGGAAAACTTTGCCATACTCTTCCAGAATAGTTTTTTCTGTTTCATCGAGTTGTGATGTCAGAAATTCAATAGTTCGAGTTTCAATATTCTGCGAAAAGACAGGAAGCAGAAATGTAATAATCATTAAGATAAATATAATTTTTTTCATGGCTGGTATTTTAGATGATTTGACAGATGGAGACAAGTTCCATCGACTCACCTTTTTGACCTCTTTTACAATTTTAATTTTGTTGTCAATATTTCTAACATCCTTTACGATACACCAATGAAACAAAAAATTCTTTTAATTATTTTCACTATATTTTTAATTCTTCCCGTTTTTGGTGATATTGTCTCAACTCCTCTCGGAAATAAACTCAGATCCATTTTCCCTGAGTTAAAAACCGGATACATAGATCTCAATAGAAATGGAACTCTAGACCGCTTAGAAGATATGGATGAACAAATATCCGATTTTCTCGTTCAGGATGATCAGCTTCAGGTTCAGGAAACACTCGAGTTCATAAAAGACAACTATAAGTATTTTCCTGTACGAACTTTAGAAACTGTAAGAGATGCACTTATGAGTCCTGAAGGAACCATCAACGAGCTCATAGGTCTAAATTATGGAACTACTATTAATCAATTGATAGAAAAGCGAATCGCCATGGGAGAATACGGTCTCTACCTCCCCCCTTCTGCTAGAAGAATAGCGATGGATGAAATGTCAGTTTTTTTAGATAAAATGGACAGTGCATATAAAAGAGAGGGAAGCGGAGCCGAACAGGAGTTTACCAGCGCCAAAAATGCTCTATACAGCATGCTTGAAAAAGGTTACCCCGCCCCGGAGCCTCTCTCTTCAAAGGAAAGAGAAATTCTGGAATCAACTCTTATCAATACGCTAATACGGGAACAGCGAAATGAGAGTGCTGTCAGCACGGCGCTTTATACACTGGGACTTTTGCGTTCTTCCAGAGGGATACCCTATATTATTCCCCTGGTTTCTAATGATCAATACTCAACAGACAGCATTAGAAGTCTTGGTGCTATAGGAAATCTCGAAGCTCTGGATCTCTTATTGATCAGTCTTGAAGAAAACCCTGAAGAAATTAAAAAAATTGAAATAATCCGGGCACTCGGTTCTATGGGAGCCAGAGAAAGCCTACAACCTCTTTTGAATATACTGAAAGAAGAAGAGTTATCAGATCTAGTTCTAAAAGTCGTTTTGGAATCTCTCGGTAAAATCGCAGCTAAGGGAACCAATGATAGAAGGATCTCAGCGGCACTGGCGGAATATCTCAACTCTGCAGATCCGGCCTTGAGAATCATTGCTGTCAACGGACTCTCCGCTTTCAACGATCAGGCGACAGTATCATCCCTGTTAGGTCTCTTTAAGAAAGAGAGATCAGAAAATGTATTGCTCAAACTCGTTGAAAGAGCCAAATATATCAACAACCCATCAATAGTTCCCTCACTAATAGGCCTTTTGCAAAATCCCCAAACATCAATCGATTTACAGATCAATTGTCTCGATACAATCGGAGCGCATCCAGAGGGGATTAAAGGTATGAATGGCGTTATTACAGCACTATCATCACCTATACTAGAAATACAGGAAGCAGCCTACAAGGCTTCTAAAGCATTGTATTCAACAAATAGTACCTCTCTGATCGGAGGATTAGCCAGAACGGTCAATGCCAATAAAGAACCGATTTTCCAAAGGCAGGCTGCTAAATTATTTGCTGAGCTTCCCGATCAGGCTTCAATTAATAGTCTTCTTGTAATGCTCAGTTCATCTGATTCTGAAGTTAAAAGATTTGCGACATTAGCTCTTTATCGTATAAGACCTAAGGGGAATGTGCGAATCACAACAGCTCTGAATAAAATAGTTTCCAACGAAACTGAACCACTTGATGTAAGAATTAATGCTGTAAGGGCTCTTGGCGCTGCCGGTTTCGATAACCCCACTATAAAAGTGGAGCTAACATTAATAACAGCCGCATCTATGCGTGATCAGAAATACGCTCAGCTTAGATTCTTCTCACTACGGGCATTGGGGCAGATGCCGTCACTCAGTAGTGAAAATATTGATAAGATAATCAGTATAGCCGCAAGAGAACGGGATTTTTCAATAAAAGAAGAAGCCTTAGGGACAATTGCCCGAATAGGGATTTCGGATCTTACACAATTACAACTGATTTTTGAATCTCTCAATGCTTTAGATTTACAGGAGAATACTTCACTAGCCCTCACATTGTGTGAGATTTTAGGTGAAGCCGGTTCAACTGAGTTTATATCCACAGGGAAAAAACTTATCCCTCTACTTCAGGAAACCAGCAACAAAAGACGCCTTATCTACGCTTTTTATCTCACTGGGGCGGAAGAGGGATATGAAAATATGATACAGATGGGGACAGAGGAAGCACTGGCGAACTTCATTACATCTTTAGCTGAAAGTGCCGACAGAACTCTTTTAAATAGTGTTGTCGACCGAATGAAACGATCAGAATCAGATACGGAAATTCTCGACCTTCTTTCAATTATAGAAAGTGATGTTCTTTTTAATCCCTAAAAATATAAGATGCAATAAATGGATTGTCCCCATATAAAGGAGGCCGCTTCTTTTATCCACAATCCATAATACCCCGGAGCAAGTTCCGGGGTTCTTCATTTATAAGTGAATGCTTCTTTCTGAATAAAAAATTTTCTGTACTCTCTCAATGCTAATTTTAGTCTGATTCTCTGCAGTATATTGATATAATTGAGCTTCTCACCCTTATCAAGCCTTTTTACAGTTTGAAACAGAGGCAAAATCCTGTGTTGCGAAGATTTACCCCGACCTTTTCGCATAAAAAAAGTGGGAGTCAATGACACATCCTTAATTCGAACTTCACTCTTTCCTTCTTCATTTAGTCCTTTCGAGAGTGAGATTCCTGCGATCTGAGCCGTATTCATGGCCACCCAGGGCATAGCCGTGGTCGTGACACTTCCCAGAGAATAGAGACAAAGTGTATTTCTGCCATCTTTTGCTGTGTACCATTCTGAGGGGTTGAGGATATGAGGATGGTGGCCAATGATTATATCCACTCCGGCATCAAGGATTTCGTGTCCCCTCTCCACGATCCTGACTGGTGGATAATATTCAAACTCAACACCCCAATGGAGAGAAGCCACAATAAGATCAGCCCCCTTATCTCGTGCTATCTTTATATGGCGATAAATGAGAGAAGGATCGTAGTCTTTTGCATCGATCGCATTAAAACGGATATGATTAGTTCCGAATTTGAAATCCTTTTCCAGAGGGATCCCATTGGTTGTAAAAGTATACCCGATAAAGGCGATTTTGATTCCATTTCTTTCTACAACGGGGAAAACATCCTGATCCTTTTTGGAAACATTTGCACCGAAATGAAGAATCCCCTTCTTTTCGAGATATTCTCTCGATGCTGCAATGCCCTCTGAGAGAGAATCGTTGATATGATTGTTGGCAAGTGTCATGATGTCAAATTTTCCGTGCAGGGGATGCTCGACCATAACATCAGCTTGCTTATGAGTCATAGAATAGCGGATGGTTTTATCAATCAGCCAGTTTTCATTGACTGAAAACTCCATATTCCCAAAAGTCAGATCCGATGAAAATAATTGAGCTCCCGTATCTTCCCAAATGGTTTCTGATTTCCCGCAGGAGAACTCCCCTCGAACCATGACATCACCAACAGCATTGATTGTCACTTCACTCGTTTCTTTTAAATCATTTTTATATACAGGTGCTGTGTTGTTGCCGAAATACTCTTCTAAACCGGATTTTTTAGCAGCTCGTTTTACAGGGCGAAGATATTTATTGGCGTAATAGAGCTGCATCCAGGGAAATCGTGTATGACTCAAATCGCTTTCAGTAATGCATGGATATTTCCAGGGACTGATTATATACAAAACTAATAAAAAAAAGAGAACTATAAAAAAAATTGACATATTTTTCCTTTCATGAATGGAATTCTGATTCTATAAGATTTAAACTAATAGAAATATAATTATTTTTAGGAAAAATATCTAGCGTGAATACAATTTTAGAAAATGAAATAAATATTGAGAGAATCAATCAATCTGTTTTAAAGTGCGGAATTGATGTCGGTTCGACAACAGTAAAAGCTGTCGTTATAGATGAAAATAATGACATTGTCTGGAAAAAATATGAGAGGCATAACACAAGGCAATCAGAGCTTGTGCGGGATTTTCTTGCAGAAATAGTTGAAATATTCCCCTCGAATAATCTATCACTCTTTATAACCGGTAGTGGAGGACGTTCTCTAGCATCGATTTTAAATGCGACTTATGTGCAGGAAGTCAATGCTGTCTCTTATGCTGTAGAAACACGTCACCCCGATGCTGGATCTGTCATAGAACTCGGAGGACAGGATGCCAAAGTAATTATCTGGAAAGAGGATAAGAACGGCAATAAGAGTTCTATTTCCTTTATGAATGATAAATGCGCCGGTGGGACAGGTGCTACCATTGATAAGATTTTCAGTAAAATTGGTCTGCCTATGGATGAAGCTAGAAAAGTAAAACTCTCCGGTCAGAGTCTCCACCATATTGCGGCAAAATGCGGAGTTTTTGCTGAAACAGATGTAGTGGGTCTTGTTAAAGCCGGTGTCAATAAAGAGGAAATTTTTATATCCCTCTGTAATGCTGTGGTCAAACAGAATCTCGAAGTACTGGTTCGGGGAAACATTCTCAAGGACAAAGTAATTCTTCTTGGTGGTCCTCATACGTTTATTCCTGTGTTAGGAGAACTGTGGAGACAAACACTTCCGGAAACATGGGAGCTTCATGGATTGAAACCTGATGAATCAGATCCAGAAAAATCTATAATTGTACCTGAAGATGCTCATTATTATGCTGCCACTGGTGCAGTATTATTCGGCTCAGGTTCTCAAGCTGAGAAAAAGATAAAATTATTTCCTGGTTTGGATATGATGGATGATTTCATCCATAAAGGTCGAAAAGAGCAGCTGCAGAATACAGGAAATTTCCTACCAGGCTTGATAGAAAACCCCAAAGAGCTTAAAGATTTTTCTGCCCAATATTCCATTCCTGAATTTGACCCGGTAATTCCTGCCAAAGGGTCTGTAGTTGATGCCTATATAGGTATTGATGGAGGTTCGACCAGTTCAAAACTGGCTCTGCTTGATAAAAGTGGTGAACCTTTGTACAAAGACTACATTCTTTCCGAGGGTAATCCTGTTGTCGACTTGATAAGAATGTTTAACTCCCTCAAGCAATGGGCTAAAGAGAATAAATATGAACTAAATATACTAGGTACCGGTGTGACAGGCTATGCATCATCCATTCTTAAAGAAGCGTTCACACTGGACTCGTCGGTTGTTGAAACGGTCGCTCATATGAGAGCTGCAGTAAAATATTATGGTGATACTGATATAATTTGCGACATTGGCGGTCAGGACATCAAAATCCTCTTTATGAAAAACAATCGTGTTACAGATTTCAAACTGAATACTCAGTGCTCTGCAGGAAATGGTTACTTTTTACAGGGAATGGCGGAACAATTTGATATTCCCGTAGAAGAATACGCTGAGTATGCCTTTAAAGCGACCACAGCACCGGCTTTCAACTATGGCTGCGCCGTATTCATGGAACAGGATAAAGTCAACTTCCAGCAGCAGGGATGGAGCAAAGAGGAAATTATGGCCGGTCTGGCTCTGGTTCTCCCCATGAATATATGGAATTATGTTGTCCAGGAGTCAAATATTGCCCGCCTTGGTAAGCGCTTTGTCTTACAGGGTGGTACTCAGAAAAATCTGGCTGCCGTAAAAGCACAGGTAGATTACATTAAGAAAAAAATACCCGATGCAACAATCAATGTTCATAAATTTGCCGATATCGGTGGAGCAATCGGTGCAGCACTGGAAGTGATGGACAACAAAGCGGCATCTGTTTTTCCCGGTATAGAAAATAGTGCGAATATCACCTTTACCACTAAAAATGATGAAACAACACGTTGTAATTATTGCACGAACAGATGTCCAAGAACATTTACGACTATTAATACGACGCCTTCATCTTCCCTATTATTCATATCTGGTAATGGTTGTGATAAAGGTCTCTGTGGGACAGCAGACAGTTTAAAAGAATTGGAAAAGGGGAAAAAGTTCCTCAGAGATGCCACACCGGATCTGGTGCATGAATCTTCTATTGCCGTATTCGATAAATGGGATTTTGAAAATATGCCCGACGCAGGAACCTTTAAAAAAGGACTATTTCCAGGCAGATTTAAACGTTCTTCTTCGGCTGAAGTAAAAATGCGGAAGGAAATGGTCATTGGGATTCCACGCTTATTAAATCAATATTACTACAACCCCTTCTTCAGTACATATCTCCGTGCACTGGGAATAGAAAATATTGTATACAGCGACTACACTTCTCCCAAACTTTGGAATGAAGGTAATAAATGGGGGGCCAATGATCCTTGTTTTCCTGCAAAAGTAGCACCGGCTCATATATACAATCTTTTAAATAAAAAGGGTGTAACACATATTCTTTTCCCTAGGGTCACTCACCTTCCGGGAAGTGTTGAAAAGACCAGTGGAGATCATGCCTGTGTCATACAGATGGGAACCCCTGAAGTTGTTGACGCTGTTTTTTCCAGAGATAAAAAGATGTTCGAAGAAAAAAATGTTCAATACCTGAAACCTCTCGTGAATCTTAAAAACAAAGTGGAAGCTGAAGCTAATCTCTTTGATTATTTCAACGAGATCTTTTCAATGACTTCTGATGAAAATGCCCATGCCGTTCAAATGGGATATAAAGCAATGGATAATTACCTCACTTCTATCAGAAGCAAAGGGAAAATGATTATCGAAGACCTGATAAAAAATGATAAAATGGGAATCCTTCTTATCGGACACCCCTATCATCATGATCCCGGTTTAAATCACGATATTCCAGAAAAATTCCAAATGCTCGGTTACCCCGTTCTAACAATTGAATCTCTCCCGGTAGATGATGATTTCCTGGTCCCTTTACTGGGGACAAAAATGACAAGAGAGATCAGTGACATATGGCTGCGAGATTTTAATAGAAACCTGAATCATAAAGTATGGGCTGCAAAAGTGGCGTCAAAACATCCCAATCTCGCGGTTATCGATCTTTCCAGTTTCAAATGTGGTTTTGATGCTCCGGCATATGCCTTTTTATCAAATATTCTGGATACTTCCGGAACTCCTCATTTTTTGTTTCACGATATAGACCAGAATAAACCCGGTGCTACTTTTGATATTAGAATAAAAACAATAGATTATTTTCTGAAAAATGAAGAGAGGATTTTAAAAGCTTATGCTCGAACCCAAATATATTCGTGAGAAAGAGTGGAAAGGTCATCAGAACCCCCCATTCCTCAAAAAAGACAAAGATAAGGTAACTGTCCTTTTTAACTTTGTAGAGGCAAGGAAATCATTCTTTCTCAGAAGCTTTTTTAAGCGGAACGGCTTCCAATATGAAGATCTTGGCGATTATGTTCTCGAGGACGTGCGCTGGGGAAAAGAATACGGTAATAGAATGGAATGCAATCCTATGTATTTTACCGGTGGAAGCCTTTTACGGAACCTCTTTAGAATAGAAAGGGAAACAGGGCTGACAAAAGAAGAAATAGTTGAAAAATATGTTTTTGTCGGAGGTGGCGGACAATGTGGTCCCTGCCGTTACGGAATGTATCCTCAGGAATATCTCAAAGCCCTCGACGATGCGGGTTTTAAAAATTTTAGAATTATTATATTTTCTACAGGTTTTACCCGTGATCCGGTTCACAAAAACAGTGCTTTAAAAATTGATATGGGTTTCAGGCTGGGCATGATGTTCTCTATGATTCTCGCCGATCTCTTTCATGCGGCGGAATGTGCTATTCGTCCAAGAGCCGTAGATAAAGAAAGTGCGCTTAATATAATTGAAGAAGCTCAATCGCTTGTAAATAAAGCTTTTGAAAAGAGGTTTTATCTTTTCAAACTTCCAAAATCTCTCAAAATGGCTGGAGAAATGATTGCTTCAATACCCGTTAAAAATGAAGCTCTCCCTCAAATATTGGTTACCGGTGAGATTTTTGCCAACATGGCACACAATGAAGGTAATTACAATCTAAGACGTTTTATCATGGATGAGGGATGTGATGTTCACCCGGCATTTTTGACACAACGTGTTATGTATGATATGTGGAGAATGATTAAGAATTATGACCGATTTGTAAAATATGCTGAAAGATTTAGTGAAAAATTCAAATTTTTCTTTGTGCGAATACAGATTCAATCCAGACA
The DNA here is from genome assembly GCA_016744925.1 of Spirochaetaceae bacterium. GTDB lineage: Bacteria > Spirochaetota > Spirochaetia > DSM-2461 > DSM-2461 > Spirochaeta_F. Next base: position 422 of record JADGDJ010000068.1, on the reverse strand, counting down.
GTTTTTCATTGAAGCAATCTGGGATAATTGTATAAAGCACTTCAATCCCTCATCTTTCGGCGCAACAATGAAATTTGTCGACCTGGATATGTTTGGAGAATTGGGAAGACCCCACTACGATCCGGAAATTTTTGGTGGTGAGGGAAATCTGGAAATAGCCGAAGCAATATATTACGCCGATAAGGTTGATGGGTTTATTTCCAGTAAACCCTTTGGTTGCATGCCCTCTTCCGGTGTATCTGATGGTGTAATGGCTAAAATAATGCACGACAAACCTGAACTTAATTTTTTATCCATTGAGACCAGTGGAGATAATGAAGTCAGTATTCTGAGCCGTGTCAGCATGCTTCTCTTTAAGGCAAAAGAAAAATTCAATAAACAGCAGGAAATTAGCGAAAAAAAACCACAGGCAAAACATTGAT
>JADGDJ010000328.1 GCA_016744925.1 Spirochaetaceae bacterium | reverse complement strand
TCCGGTCTGGCTGAAGTCCCTCTTTTCAGGTCAACCAGATGATCGCCTTCAAGAATTGCCTTTAGATCCTGGTTCTCCGGATTATAGGCCTGGGGAGAGCCTAAATTTACGAGGACTTTATCAAAATCTACTTTCCAGCCCTCTTTGGAAATAAGCCCGTTGACTACAAAATCCTCTCCGTTGGCGTTAAAGAGTAAATTCCCCTTTTTGCTGCTGCATCCTGAAAGACATAAAAGGGCGGTCATTACTAAGGTGAAGATATACATCTTCTTTTTTATTATTGGCATACTATCAGTTCAATTCCTTTCTCTTTAATAATTTTGATGGTCTGATTATCCGGAGGGTAATCGGTTATGATTTTGTCGGTCAGAGTTAAATCTCCTATGGGACTGAAGGCATCTCTGCCGAATTTGCTTTTGTCCGCCAGGACTATGACCTGGTCGGCTCGTTCTATCATTTTCTTCTTTACGGGAGTCTCAAATATATTTTGATCGCTTAAACCGCCCCTGGCTGAGATTCCTGTCACAGCGAGAAAGAGCCGATCCGCATTTATTCCGGAAAAAAATTGTTCAGCCGGTGACCCGGTCATGGTCCTTGAATCACTGCTGAGAATTCCTCCGGATAAAGCCAGTGTTATTCCTTGAGCATCGGAGAGAATATAAGCGACATCGAGAGAGTTGGTCAGGACTGTAATATGTTCTTTTTCAATAATCTTTTCTGCGAGCAATACTGCTGTTGAACCACCATCGATGATGACTGTATCACCCTTTTTAATAAGAGATGCTGCTTTCTCCGCTATGAGCTCTTTCCCATCGCGGTTTTTCCCCTTTCTTTCATTAAAGGATTTTTCTGAAATACCATCGAGATTGCTGGTGGCTCCCCCTTTTGTTCGTTGAAGCATACCCTTTCGGGCGAGCATATTCAGGTCTCGTCGAATAGTGTTTTCCGATACATTCAAGCGGAAGGCGAGATCTTCTACGCGAACACATTTTTCACCGCGGATTATATCGATAATGAGGATCCATCTCTCGGATTGGAATTGTCTGTCCATAGGCTGATAATAAATTAACAAAAGGTGAATTTCAAGAAAAAATTAGTGATTAAAGGTTTTTTTGTGGTGATGTGTGGTGAAACGTGGTGGTTAAATAGAATCTCTCTTGTTTTTTAAAGATTTTTCATTTATTTTTTTTAATCAGGAGAATGTATGAAAGTATTGTATTTTGATTGTTTCAGCGGAATCAGCGGAGATATGACTCTCGGCGCTCTGGTCGATGCTGGTGTACCGGAGAATTTTCTAACTAGTGAGCTGCAGAAACTGCATATCGATGAAGAATTCACTTTAAGTTTTGAGAAAACTCAGAAGATGGGAATTACGGGCACGAAAGCCCATGTGGAACTCCATGAGCACCACCATCATGAAGACGATTCTGATCACCATCATCATCACGATCACAGGAATTTGCACAGTATTGCCCATATCATTGAGGGAAGCGATATAAATGCCAGGGCCAAAGAATGGGCCATGAAAATATTTCGAGAAGTGGCGGTAGCCGAAGCGAAAGTACACGGAACCACCATAGATAAGGTTCACTTTCACGAAGTGGGGGCTACGGACTCCATCGTGGATATTGTCGGAGCTGCAATCGGTCTCGACTTTCTTAATGTTGATAAAATTTTTGCTTCCAGAGTGGAAGTCGGTGGGGGATTTGTAAAATGTGCTCATGGTCTTTTTCCGGTTCCGGCCCCTGCGACAACTGAAATACTCAAAGAGATCCCCTGTACTTACGGTAAGGTCGACTCGGAAACAACAACTCCTACAGGAGCGGCTATTCTGGCGGCTATGGTCGATGAATTTGTGACCCAGCCGGAATTTACTGTGAAAACTATCGGATACGGATTGGGATTTAAGGATTTTTTAATCCCCAATGTTCTCAGGGTTATGATCGGTGAATCGGAATCTGTCGAAGAAAATGATTATATCCACGATCGAAATCTGCTTATGGAGTGTAACCTCGACGATATGAACTCGGAAGACTACCAGCACATTATGGATTTACTATTTGATCGGGGGGCGCTAGACGTGTTTATCACTCCCATTTTTATGAAAAAAAGTCGATCAGCCCATAAACTCAGCGTTCTTATCGAAGCAGATCTGAAAGAGTCGTGTCTTGCCATATTATTTGAAAACACAAGCACATTCGGTTTGAGAATCTCAGAGGTCGACAAAATTATGCTGAAGAGGGAGATTCGCAGTATTGAAACTTCCTATGGATCGGTGGATGTCAAAGTGGAAATTCGCAATGGGTCTGTTGGTAAGTGGAAGCCCGAATATGAAGACATGAAAGCGATAGCGGAAAAATACAACATCAGTTTGAGAAAACTCAGACAAGATCTGAATTGCGAAATTAAGGAAAAATTATGAGTCTGGAGAATCGTCTGGAAAATCTCATCAATATATTAAAAGAGATGGATAAATGTGCCGTTGCCTTTTCAGGAGGTGTGGACAGCACATTCCTCCTTGCGGCGGCCGTGAGAGTTCTCGGAAAAGATATGGTAACGGCCATAACTATGGTTCCCCCATATGTCGCCCAATGGGAAATAAAAGAAGCCGGTGAGCTGGCTGTGGAGATGGGAGTAGCCCATATTCAGATTCAGAGTGAAATGATCGACCAAGTGAAAATGAATCCTACAGACCGCTGTTATATCTGTAAAACCTTCCTATTTAAAAATATGAAGGAGAGAGCCTTAGGTCTCGGTATCAATTTCCTCTGCGATGGTTCTAATGCCGATGATACAGGAGATTACCGTCCGGGTATGCGCGCTCTAAAAGAACTAAAGATACGAAGTCCTCTACTCGAGGCAGGACTGAGCAAGCAGGATATTCGGGATATCTCTAAAGAGTGGGGTGTGCCTACATGGGACAAGCCCCCTTATGCCTGCCTGCTCACAAGAGTTCCCCACCATAATGAAATTGATCTCTCCCTATTGGAGCAAATTGAAAAAAGTGAAGTGGTGATGATGAAGGCGGGATTCCCCTATGTGAGAGTGCGTCATCATGGAGAGATCGCCCGGATTGAAATCCCTGTCGACAGATTTGAAGAATTCATCTCAGGGTCTTATTATTTGAAGGTATGTGAAGAACTGAAAAAACTGGGATACAAATTTGTCACACTCGATCTCAACGGATATAAAATGGGCAATATGAACCCTGCAGGAGCTGTTAATGGATGATATAAAAGATATTCTCGAACAATATAAAAAGGGATCCCTCAATCTCGATGCGGCCGCGGAGAAGGTGAACAGTAGTTATTTTACGGACCTCGGACATACGGTTATCGACAATAATCGCATGAACAGGACGGGATTTCCCGAAGTGATCTATTGCGCCGGCAAAACTCCAGAGCAAATTCGTCAGATTTTTGGAGTTATGGCTGAACAGGGTGATAATATCCTGGCGACCAGAGCCGACTTGACTGTTTACGAAGCCCTTAAAGAGGATTATCCTCAGGTTTTTTATCATGAAGCGGCTCGAATAGTCTCACTGAAAAACAGGGAATTCCCCGAAAGAAGCGAGCATACCATTGCTGTTATCACCGCAGGAACTTCCGATATCCCTGTTGCCGAAGAAGCTGCACTAACAGCCGAGTTTTACGGCAATAAGGTTCTGCGGATCAATGACGTCGGTGTTGCGGGCATTCACAGGCTTTTAAACCGCATTGAAGATATCCGCTCTGCGAGAGTCCTCGTCGTTGTTGCGGGGATGGAAGGGGCGCTGCCAAGTGCCGTGGGTGGGCTTGTGGACAAGCCGGTTATCGCTGTTCCGACCAGTGTCGGTTACGGTGCCAGTTTCGGCGGACTGGCGGCACTTCTGGGTATGCTCAACAGTTGCTCCTCAGGGACAAGTGTCGTCA
>JADGDJ010000327.1 GCA_016744925.1 Spirochaetaceae bacterium | reverse complement strand
GGATTTCTTCTCCTCTATCAACGAAGACAGATTGATTCAGTTAACTGAAGGTGAGATAAACTGGTGAACTCCCCCCTACTCTGCAGTCACTGTAAACGCCCCATAAGCGGAAAATACTTCAGAGATTACTGGGGAAACAGCTATCATGGAGAGCATATGAAAAATGTGCCCTCTTGTACCTACTGCGGACGTCTTATATCAAGAGAACTGACCAAGGGCGGGACGACCTATAGCGACGGCCGGAGAATCTGTATGCTCTGCCATAAATCCGCCATTGAGACTCCCGTGAAAGGGAAACAACTCTTACAAATGGTTCACGACAAACTGGAATTGCTCGGAATAAAAATCTCCCCTTTCAAACCGGAATTCTTCCTTATCGATCGCAGCCGCTTGAAAAGCCTGGCAGGACAAGCGGAAACGCAGGGGTTTGCACGATTTCAAAGAGAGACAATAAACGGACAGGTGAAGAGTTTCAAACTGCAGATATACATCCTTAAAGGTTTGCCCGAATCGTCTTTCATCACCGCCTGCGCCCACGAGCTTATGCACGTGTGGTTCTTTAGCAGGAATATAACAGACATCAGTCCCCGGCTTGCAGAAGGTAGTTGCAATTACGCCGCCTATCTGCTCTTGAAAAATATGCCCGGTCCCGAAACGGCCTACCGGATCAAAGAGCTTATGGAGGATCGAAGTCCCATTTATGGAAAAGGATTTCAAAAGGTTTTCAAGATGGCTGAGGACCGAGGGGTTGAGTATTGGCTGAATTATGTCCAACGGTTTAGGAAGTAAGTATGAGAGAAGTACTATATTGATCTAAAGCGGGTGATTTTTCGAAGGAAAAGGATTATAATTATTTCGAAAGGAACTCCTTTTAGGAGGTGTAAATGAAAAAACCCAACTTCTTTGTCGGTTTGCTTTTACCTGCTTTCTTCTGCATCATTTCCAGTTATACATCATGTGCCATGCCGACTATATCTCGATTTGCTGAAGACGTTGTAGAGGAGGATATTCCCCGGGAAGCTTTAAAAATAACAAAAACAACTGAAACATTATCTCTGGCTTGGAATATTGATAATACGGAAAATCTAAAATCCTATAAAGTATATTACAGAGCTCGTGGCGATACTGAATGGATATTACTACAGACAATAAATCCGCCGGTTCCGTTATACGAAATAGAGAAAAATAATCCCATTGGAAGTGGGACTTGGGAATTCGGAATCAGAACAGTAGATCTGTCGGATGTTGAATCGGAAATTCACACATGCCTGGATCCTAATGCGGAACCAGCTTCAGGGTGGTATTTATCATGGGAAAATTAAAAGTAATTGTAAAACGACCGCTAAGTCACTACCTGATTATTGTTGTTTATATTCTTGCACCTGTAATCAATATTCTAATGATAAGAATATTGGGAAAAATCCCTTTACAACTGGTTATTAAGAATTTTTTTAATGGATTTGGAGTTTTGGCAGGATTATGGCTAATCACAGCACCTATTATAGGAATAGGCTTTTATTTTGTTCATAAGGTCAGCTGGTATGCCTTCATTGTACATAGCTTCCTGATTATTTTTGATTTCATCTATAAATGGATATCCAACCCGGCATATTATATATCATCACTTTCAGGACTGTATAATGCATTATTGCTTTCAGGGAATATCATTCTCGTCTTAATTGTGGGTTATGTTATTCAAAAAAACTTTCGAGCCCCCTACTTTCAGGCTCTTCAAAGGCACTGGCGAGAAAACTCCCGTATCCCGATTCATCATCTAATTTTCTTAAATACAATCCAGATGGATGTAGATGATCTTTCAATCGGAGGTTGTTTCGTCTTAAAAGCAGGACAAGAATTAGATCTTAAGCAGGAACATGACATATCCTTTCACACAGATAAAATAGAAATAACATGCAAAGGGCATATCATGCGCCAGACAGAGACCGGATATGGAGTAATGTTTACAGAACTAGGTTCATCTCAGAAAAAAGATATTCAACATTTTTTGAAAAAAAGATTTGCTTTGAGACAACAGGTCAGACTTGAAGGGAAATGGATTAACAACGGGATTTCCAAAGATGTAAACCTCCTTGATATTTCCAAAGGAGGTTGTTTTGTTGCTTCTGATCTGACTGAAATTAATGAGAAGGATTCTGGGGCTGTAGAAATAATAGTTAGTGGAAAGGAACATCATATTCACGGAAATATTACATGGATTAATCATCAGAGTGAAGCATAAAAAGTTGATGAATGTGATTGTTAACGAATTCGGAGGGATGGGTTATACACGATGATTTAGAAAATATCTTTATCGCCGTGAAAGATTTTCTTTTTTAGGGGATCATTAATAATATTTTTGAGTAGATGTAAGAATAACGCTAAAATAATCAGACCCGAAAAACTGCCAAAAGAGACCATCATACATAATCGACCACGTGATGGACCCTCTTTTACTTCGGGTATTTCTGCATATTCCAGAACACTGAAAGCACTCGATTCTGAAGCGATCAGTTTGGTTATTTCATATCGCTCAGATAAAGTTTGATACAGTTGATTTTTCAAAGAGAGATCAGCCATTAGGTGTGAAAAGTCCAAAGATAGCTGAGGAAGTTCTGCCTGAGAGGGCATCCGTCTTCCATCATTAATCTCATAACCAATTTCTATCTCTCGAATTTGTGTCAGTATATTATTTTTCTGCCCCTTAAGATTTGTCAGGGCCGGATCTTCTATGGTGGAATAAACTAAATAATCACTTATTTCCAGCTCTATATGCTTAAGTTTTGTTCGTAATTCCGTCATTAACGATGATTGAGCATCTGCTATTTCTTCAATATCCATGACACCATATTCACTTTGAAAAAATTTAATTTTTTCTTCGATCGAAGAGATCTCGGTAGTAAGTTCCTTGAGCTTGGCTTCCATAAGGGATAATTCATTTGATCTTAAGGAAGATCCCTCATTCAAAAACCAGTCCTCCAATAATTCGACTTGATAATTTACCAGATCAGAAGCTAAAACGGGATCTATGCTGAAAAAGGAAATTGTCAGAGCACCTGAATCTTGATTATATGAATAATTCGAATTATCTATAATAAACAGTCGCGAATGAGTTTTAATTTTCACTGTAAGACCGAACCTTTCAATGAGATTAAATTTCTCAACAATTTTATCTATATAAAAACGGCTTTTAAGAATTTCCATAGCAACATTTGAAGGAGAAGAAGATCCCGAGATTGATTCAACACCAAATGCCGATAACATTGATGACATCCCTCCATCACCACTGCCATCTTCAAATAAAACGACGGCATAGGCTCTATAGATATTAGGTAGAGGACTATCCTCAGGAGGTAATTTTAAGGATACAATTGAAAATGCAACAGCAAGAACAGAAGCTGTAAAAGTCCCCACTATTATCAAAGCTTTATATTGGATTAAAATGGAAATGTAATAGAGTATTCCATCCAATAAAGATCGTTCTTCAATTCCATCTATTTGTGGATTTTCCATATTAAGAATTATAAAGCAATACCAGTACTTGTAAAGTTCATTTATATTTAAGCCTATTAGAACGATTCTAAAAAGTAAAATCATATATAAGTAGTACGCACTAGTACTTGTACATTACGAATGACTAATAAGGGATTTCATACTAAAAGTCCATTTACCAACAAAGCTTACAGCCCTTAGAATTCTAATATATGTTCAAAAGAAGAGGGATTTTCAAATACACTTTAACAATACGATTTGTAATTCTCTGAGGTTCTGAGAACAGGTTAGAGCAGCTTGTTTCGGCAGCGCTTTGATTGATTTATTTTTTATTTTTTTCTTTCTTTTATTAAATTGACAGATGTATTGGAGAAAGTATGCTTAATTCCAGAAACAGTCGCTACAAGGAATTATCATATATATAT
>JADGDJ010000067.1 GCA_016744925.1 Spirochaetaceae bacterium | reverse complement strand
TAAATGAACTATGCAGGACCGATGAGGACTGTTTTAATTTTGGTAGAGCGGTTTTATCGAGGTTTGTTTTATAAAACTCCAAAGCACGCGCTAGTTTTACGAGAAAAATTTCTTCTGTCATAAAATAATTATATACTGGAAAAAAAATATTTTTTTATAAATGATCACGAATTATTCAACAGTTGTTATAAAAGTGAGACATTTTTTATTATTTTCTATGATTTTACTATTTATGAGCTGCAAACTTCTGAATTTTCATGAAGATATTGAAATTCATTTGCCCGGGACAGAGAATCAGATCTTTCAGCTTCACAATTTTCATTGGATTCTTCAGTACAGGAATTCTGTGGGATCTCTGCAAACGGTTCTTATTGATTCTTCCCGTGAGAGCCTGTTTCTACAGATGGAAAAAGGGATGACTCAAGCAGTTATTCTATATGCTGAGTTCAACGGGGTGTCGGGGAATCTTTTTCTCACAAAACCTGCCGGATTTATCTACGGGTACAATGAAGCCGAAATAGGACAATATGTGTTCGATTGGGAAATGGGTTTTGAAAGTTCGCTTCTTCTGGATTTGAGTGGTTATATGAGTCTGGAACAAATCAATATTTCCAGGTTGATGGAGTCCATAGAGGTAGAAGCCGAATGTGATAATCACTGGATTATTGATGGTCAAAGGATTCTTGAAGAGTTGTTGGCCGGAGAATTCAGGTCATATGATATCAGGAAACTGAGAGAGAGAGAGGTGGAGGTGACATTGCCCGCCGGAGAGTGGTGTAATGGCAATCTTACAGGAGAAGATTTATTTTCCGAATCCTCTCCTTCGGTTCTTCACATAGAAATCCCCAGCGGATTCAGTTCTTACATTAATGCAAGCGGGCTGCAGCTGGAAATCGAAGTTGGAGTTGATGGTGCCTATGACTACATTCTTTATTAAAAAAAGAGGCTGCCTGGCAGCCCCTTTTTTTATTTAGCGACAATGTTTACCAGTTTATCCGGTACACAAATCACTTTGATAATATTTTTACCTTCGGTCAATGAGATTATCTTCTCATTTTCAAAAGCCATTTTCTCCAGCTCTTCTCTGGAAGTTCCCGCAGCTATGATCATTTTGCTTCTGACTTTACCGTTGATCTGAAGAACAACCTCTTTCTCATCATCGAGGGTGAGTTCTTCAATCCATGCGGGCCAATCTTCGAAAGCGATTATTTCGCTGTGTCCAAGCATCTGCCACATCTCCTCACCCATATGCGGTGCATAAGGGGCTATGAGAAGAGTGAAGGGCTCCCAGAGCTCTCTGTAACATTTGTCATGCTTGAATACTTCATTGATGAAAATCATCATCTGAGCGATGGCAGTGTTAAATTCTAGTCCGTCGGTATCATGGCTGACCTTTTTGATGGTCTTGTGGAGCACCTTCGTCAATTCCGCAGGCGGCTTCTCGTCAGTCATCTCTCTTGTCGTCACATTCCAGACTCTATTGAGGAACCTATGGACACCGGAAAGACCTTTTGTCGACCAGGGCTTGGACACCTGGAAGGGACCCATAAACATTTCATACATTCTGAATGAGTCCGCACCGTACTGGTCGATCATAATATCGGGATTTTCGACATTTTTGAGACTTTTCGACATCTTGGCGATAACCTGTTCCAGCTTTTCACCCGTGGCAATTTCTGTGTAATTTCCATCATCCTCTTTGACTTCATCAGTCGGGACAAGAGATTTATTTTTTCTCTGATAGGCATAGGCTGTAATCATTCCCTGGTTGACCAGTCGCTGGAATGGTTCCTTATGGCTTACCAATCCCAGGTCGAAGAGAATCTTATGCCAGAATCTTGCATAGAGAAGATGAAGTACAGCATGCTCTGTTCCTCCGACATAAAGGTCGACAGGCATCCAGTAATCTTCTGCTTCTTTAGAGACAAATCTGTTTTCATTTTTCGGGTCGAGATATCTCAGGTAGTACCAGCATGAACCGGCCCACTGAGGCATAGTGATCGTTTCTCTTTTGGCATCTTCACCACACTCGGGGCATTTGCATCGAACGAATTCATCTACTTTAGCCAGAGGAGATTCTCCGTTTCCTGCAGGTTTGAAGTCATCAACTTCCGGAAGAGCAATCGGCAGCTGATCTTCTGGAACCGGTACAATTCCGCAGGATGGACAGTGAACCAGAGGGATGGGTTCTCCCCAGTATCTCTGTCTAGCAAAGATCCAGTCTCTCAGTTTGTAGTTGACTGTTTTGGTTCCCAGCTTCCTCTCTTCTAGCCAGTTGATCATATAATCTATGGCTTCTTCCTTGCCCATGTTGTCTAGAAAACCTGAATTGATATGTGTTCCGTCACCTGTAAAGGCTTCTGCTGTAATGTCTCCACCTTTGAGTACTTCGATGATAGGAAGCTTGAACTTGGTCGCGAATTCCCAGTCTCTCTGGTCGTGAGCGGGAACGGCCATAATGGCTCCCGTTCCATATGTTGTGAGGACATAGTCGGAAATCCATACGGGAATTTTATCCCCGTTTACAGGATTGATAGCATAAGAACCAGTGAAAACACCGCTCTTATCCTTGGCCAGTTCTGTTCTTTCCATATCGGATTTCATGCTTGCGTCACGGATATATTTTTCCACAGCATCTTTCTGATCTGCCGTGGTGATTTTTTCTACAAGAGAGTGCTCTGGTGCAAGGACCATATAGGTTGCACCGAAAAGAGTATCCGGTCTGGTCGTATACACTTCGATAGAATCATCGGTTTTTTCCAGTTTAAACTCGACATTGGCACCTTCAGAACGTCCTATCCAGTTTCTCTGCATCGCTTTGAGCGAGTCGCTCCAGTCCAGATCTTCCAGTCCTTCGAGGAGTTTGTCAGCATAATCGGTTATTTTAAGAATCCACTGCCTTGTGTTTCTTCTTTCAACCTGGTGGCCGCAGCGATCACATCGTCCATCCTTCACCTCTTCATTGGCCAGGCCGGTAAGGCAGTCCGGACACCAGTTGATGGGTGTTTCCGCTTCGTAGGCGAGTCCTTTTTTGTAGAGCTGGAGAAAAATCCATTGTGTCCATTTATAATACTCGGAACTATGGGTGGAGACTTCCCTGGACCAGTCGTAACTGAACCCTAGAGATTTGATCTGTTTTCTGAAGTGATTTATATTCTTTTCCGTGGTTACTTTCGGGTGAGTCCCTGTCTTTATTGCATAGTTTTCTGCAGGGAGTCCGAAAGAATCAAAACCCATAGGATGCAGGACGTTTATCCCCTTCATCCTCAGGTAGCGGCAGTAAATATCTGTAGCTGTATATCCTTCCGGGTGTCCCACATGAAGACCAGCACCTGAGGGATAAGGGAACATATCTAGAATGTATGCTCTCTTTTCTTTTGGGAAAGAGGGATCTTCTTTTACTTTGAAAGTCTCGTTCTCTTCCCAGTGTTTCTGCCATTTTTTTTCTATTTCGTTAAAGGGGTATTTACTCATAAGAGAAATAATAACAAAGAAAAGAAGGAGAAACCAGAGATAATCTGCACAAAGTATACAAATTGGAGAGAATTGGCTTAATGAAATCCCTGCATTTTTAAGGACTGGATGAATTCGTGAAAATGTTCTTCCACTTCCAGTCCGAAAAACTCGAGAACCATATAATTCAGATCGTAAAACTCCCGTTCTTCTCTCAAGTAATAATAGAGTTCATTTCCCAGATATATGGCATATATCAGTTCTTTATATTCATCGGAAACATCGAGAGGAACATGGTGATAGGCTATGGCTGTGATGTATTTTTCCGGGAAATTCCATTTCTCTGCGATTTCAGAACCGATCATTGAGTGGTTGTACCCTTTTGTCAGGTCCTCCAGTATGGATATGGGGATATACTTTTGTGTACAGAGGTCCTTGAGATTTTTTTCCAGATCTCGGCTCATAGAATTGACGATGATCTTTCCCATATCGTGAAGCAGCGCTGCCACATAAATATCCTCTGTAATTTTCCCGAGATTTTTGTAAGAGGCCAGATAGGCAGATACCTGTGCGACAAAGTGAGAGTGAGTGTTAACCTCTTTTATCACTTTTTTGTCGTATTTGTTCTGCATCACTTTGTTTACACCATAATTATAGAGCACCGATTTTACTCCCAGCATCCCCATCATCCTGACAGCACCGGCGACATCGGTTATTTCGCTTCGTACCTTATATACAGGAGAATTGGCTATACGCAGGATTTCTGCAGTTAGCGAGGGGTCGGAATCAACTTTTCCTGCAATGGATTTGAAAGAACAGTCGGGATTACTTAGTTCCCTCTGCAATGCCACAATGCTTTCAGGGAATTGAGGCATGTTTTCTATTTCTGTGGCAATTTCACTGGCTATGATCTTTCCATGATCTTTTGATAATGTGCTGACGGGTATTCTTATGGATGTTACGGAGCAGCTTCCTTCATTTTTAAAACTCAGAGCATTTTCATTGAGGCTGATTTTTCTCAGCATCATTAAAATAATTATCAGGCCGAATCCCCGACCTTCGGAAGTTTCAAAGCTACAGTTGAAAAGGTCGGTTATATCGTCGAAACCATGGCCGATACTCAATTTTTCATTGATCCTCGCCTTTTCTATATCGAGGAGAGGGCTATTGTTTATAATTCGTATATTGATGGTCGTTCCATCGGATTTGATGTTGATATTGACAAAACTCTTGTTTTCTATGAGTTTCTGTTGATATAACTCTGCATTTCCCATGGCTTCTTTTCGAAATAAGCTCATCCCTTTTTCGTAATCAATCATATTGTCTATCTCAAGTCCCGTTGACTGAAAATACAATCTTTTCATGTTGGCCTTAGACGCATTTACAACAAGTTCATTGAGGACATATTCCAGGTGAATAAACATATTTTCCTGTTTTAGTTCCTCCAGAATTGTTCTGAGAGCATGGGATAGATAGACATCAGTTTCCTTTGAGGTAAAGGGGATAGTGCAGGAAAATTCCTTTTTGGAATTGAACTGATCTTTAATATCTCGTACTGAAATATCACTGATTTTTGTATATTCCATAGAATCTCCTCGTATTGGGTGAATTTCTCTCAGTATAAAACCTGTCTCTGTTATTTGATAGAATTTTTTCTCATCAGGTCACTTTTCGGCAAACTGTGCAGCCCAGCACGTGGACGTGCGTTTTCTTCGGTTTTTCAAAGACACGGGCTACAACCCATCCTTTGTCGGGTATGTCTGTTTTACAATAAGGACAAGTTCTTTTCACGTCTCTTCTTTCTTTAACACGGGGATGGTCTCTGTAACAGAATGGGCATCCGTAAATGTACATCATTCCGTCCGGTTTCCCGGGATAGAGGTGAGAGTGAACTGTTTCTCCTTTTAAAAGAGGAGTACTGCATATAGGACAATTTCTGTAAGAATTTTCCGATCGGAAAATTTCGGGATCTTCTATGACGGGTTTCTTTTTCAGCAGAGAAATAATCATTATTATAAGAATGGCGGCCAGTATGACTGCAACAGTGATTTTAAATAGCATAAACTCATTCTACCTGCTGTTTCGGCTGTAGGCAAGATGGGGATTAATCTTTAAAATCTTCTTTATGGGCGATCTTTATATTGTTGCAACACCAATAGGGAATCTGGAAGATATGACTTACAGATCCATTGAAATACTGAAAAATGTGGATGTTATTGCCTGTGAGGATACGAGACAGTCTAAAAAGCTTCTCAGTCATTACGGGATCAGTAAACACACAATTAGCTGCCGGGCGAGGAATGAAGTGAATAGTTCCGCCGGCATTATAAAACTTCTCCAGGAAGGGAAGGATGTCGCCTATGTCTCAGATGCCGGCACTCCCGGAATCAGCGACCCCGGGTCAATTCTTGTCCGAGCGGCTAGAGATGCAGGATTTAGAACAATTCCTATCCCGGGAGCTTCAGCGCAGACTGCCCTCGCCAGTGTTGGCGGATTTAAGGGAAAAGCTGTTCTATTTGAAGGTTTTCTGGCGCAGAAATCGGGAAAGAGAAAAAAACGTTTGAGAGAACTTTTAGACAGGGAAGAATCATTTGTCATATATGAATCACCCTATAGAATTGAGAAATTAATGACAGAACTTTCAGAGCTGGAACCGGAGAGAATTTTAATTATTGGACGTGAAATGACTAAAATTCACGAACAGTTTGTCGAAGGTGATAGTAAAACAATTCTTGAAATGCTGGGAAAAGAGGTTACAATTAAAGGTGAGTTCGCAATTCTTGTTTCAGGGAAATAAATAGTTAATGTTATCGGTTTTTTGACGATAGTATTAATGTGGGAGCAAAGGAGTAAAGATGACTATAGACAGATTAGGTTCCGTAGATCCGGTAGCCAAATACAACAAGACTAATAAGACATCTAAAGTTGTCAGGAAAACTGAAGTGGATTCTGTAAATGTATCGGATGAAGCGAAAAGAAGTGCAGAACTCCTGAAAGCAGCAGATACTGCCAAATCCTCTCCCGACATTAGAATGGATCGAGTTGAAGAGGTGAGAGCTAAACTTCAGGACCCAAATTATATAAATGATAAAGTGCTAGGCGAAGTTGCCGACAGCATTATGGATATGTTCGGTATTGGCTGAACTTAACCGATAGCAATTATATAAAGGCAGGGTTTGACTCTGTCTTTTTTTTATGAGGATTTTATGGCTGAGATTAAATTTGAATTGCCGGGATCTTTAATTTTCGGAAATAAGGAAGTTTTGAGAATCGGCAGTGAGGCCTCTATGTGGGGTGAGCGGGTTCTTTTGATCAGTGATGCGGTACATCGCAGTACAGGCACACTCGATCATGTGAAGGATATCCTTGAGAAGAAAAGACTCAAAGTACTCGTCTATAGTGATATCCATTCTTCATCGTCTACCTTTTCGATTGAAGATGCCGTTTCTCTCGCTAGAAGTAGTCATACCCAGGTCGTCATTGGCCTCGGAGGAGTCCGGGCGCTTTCATTTGCCAAGGCTGTGGCCTTTGTCGCCGCAGGAGAGGGGAATATAGATGACTTTTTTACGGATACAATCAATAAGAGGCAGATCCTCCCTCTTATTCAGATTCCCACCTCAATTCGAGATCCTTTTCTTCTGACCGAAACCTGCTTTCTCACAGAGAGCCGGCAGAGGACCTCGGCAATTTGCCATCTTCCTCCGGGGAGTACAAAACAAATTATCGTCGATCCGACTTTGACAGTATCGCTTCCTGCAAAATACACACTTCTAGCGCTTATGGAAGTTTTGCTTTCCTCACTGGAGGCCTATATCGGCAAACAATCTTCATTTCTTGTGGAGACATGCGCACTTGATGCCATCGCTAAGATAACCGGCCATATGGGGGCCATTGCAGAGAACCAGGGCGACCTGAATTTAAGAAAAATAGCCTGTGAAGCCGCTGTGAATTCAGCATTGGCACTGTCCATGACCGGTCCTCTGCCGGGATTAATGCTTGCCTATACAACCGGCTCGTATTTTAAAATTCCAAGAGCATCAGTTTCTTCGATTATATACCCATATCTCTTTGATTCGCCGCTCTATAACAATGCAGATAAACTGAATGAAGCTGCTTCACTACTGAAAAAGGGTCTTAAGTGGGATTCTTTCACTGAAAGTGATTCTCTCAGTTCCGTTCTCAGGAGCATGATAGCCAGGTTTAAGCTGCCTGTAAGATTGGGCGATTTAAAAATTGATTCTGATGAATTATCCATCTGTTCAGACATTGCGGAGACCATTATTTCCAAAGGAAAATCATCCATAGGGGCGGACAGCTTTTTTGAAATCTTAAGAGAAGCTTACTGATAATGATCACCTTGAGAAAATTGACATCTCTAAAGGATGATACGAGAAGAAGAAAATATCCTCTTCTTTTTCAGCAGTTTGAACAGGATATCAAAAATGAAAAATCTCTGAATAGTCTTTATTTCAACGGTCTGTTAGATATGATTTCTGAAGATTCTTTTTATCCCGATAAAGTTTCAGCTGCGATCTCTGATTTAAAACAACTATTAGAGATTCTCGATCAGGAACGGCTGTTGTGGAAGGTGAATTCTCTCCGCTATCTTCTACTTCAGGCTATAAACGCCGAACCTGGAGACTGGGATTTTGAACAGAACAGTATTGTTGACCGCACCGAGAGAATCTTCGGTGAGATCTATCTCTACCTCGACGGCATTCGATCGCCTTTTAATGTAGGATCAATCTTCCGCTCTGCCGAATCCTTCGGTATAAAGAAGATATTCCTCTCTCCCGATACTGTGTCTCCAGAGCACAATAGAGCCAGGAGAAGCTCCATGGGCTGTGTCGATATTATTCCCTGGAGTTATTGTTCAATTGATGAAATACATAAACCGGCATTTGCGCTTGAGTTAGGTGGTGAGACCTTGAACAATTTCCCCTTTCCCTTAGAGGGAACCTTAATAATTGGTTCCGAAGAGCTCGGTGTCAGTCCTGACGGGATATCCCTGGCCGATGATAGTCTAGGTCGTGTTTCCATAAAAACCGGTGGAGTGAAGGGCTCAATCAATGTTTCTGTGGCAACGGGAATTGCTCTCCAGAAGTGGTTTTCTTCTATAGTTTAAGGTTGCGCTCTATTTCCGGCTGATTAAACCCCACAATTATTTTTCCATTGATATCTATGACGGGAACTCCTCTCTGTCCTGATTTATTGACCATTTCCTGTGCTTTCTGAGGATTGACCATGACATTGAAATCCGTAAATTGGATGTTGTTTTCTTTAAAGTATTTTTTAGCGACATTGCAGTATCCGCAAGTGGGCGTTGAATAGATTGTTACAGACATATAAACTCCTTTTTTTGTATATATGGAATATACTATATATTAAGGGTTGTGTAAAGAGTTTTCGCCCGCCATCGGGTTTTTGTCATTTTCGAGATATTGGAGACACCTTAAATATTGGATTTCTCATTTTCGAAATCTTTCGAAAGTCTATTCATAATATGTTTGATCTGCTCAAAACTGGTTATCTTAAAGAATCTGAGAACATTTTCATCGAGCTGATCAAAAGTCATCTCTTTTTTCTCCAGATTGCAGATGGCATTGGCCAGATATATGGTATAGACAAGTGGTTTGAATTCAGCCTCACTATCTTCCGGATTGTGATGATAGGCGATTGCCTGAACCAGCGAGTCGGGGAAATTCCACTTTGCGGCAATTTTAGCTCCGACTTCCGCATGATTGTATCCTGCCGACAACTTTTCAAACAGATCTGATGGAATCTCTTTATCTGTGGAAAATTCATGGATTCTCTCAATCAGCATCGGATGAACATTGGAGAAGACGATTTTACCCATGTCGTGGAGTATCCCTCCGATATAAGCATCATCGACAATATCTTTCTTTAATCTCCTGTTCCTTGCAAGATTATAAGAGTAGTAAGCTGTTCTATGTGCGTGTTCCCAGAGTTCTTTTTTCTCGGGGAAGTTCAAAATTTTCTCAGTACCATAGCTGTAGAGAAGGTTTTTCAATCCTCTCAATCCCACCATTTTTACGGCATCAGCAATATTGTCCACTTTGTTCGGAAGCATAAACTGGGCTGAGTTTACAGTTTTCAGTAGGTCAGCTGTGAGAGAAGGGTCTGTGGCAATTCTTCTGGCAATTTCAGAGATCTCCGAGTCGGGGTCATTGATCAGTTTTTGGAGGTGTACAATATTGTCGGGAAACTGAGGAAGTGCTTCAATTTCATCAACAATCTGCTTCGTGAGAAGATCCAGCTTTTCGAGATGTACTTCTCCCACAGGAATCGTGATCGATGCTGTGGTGATTCCATTTTCACCTTCAATCTCAAAAGCTTCTTCGTCCAGACCCATTTTTCGGAGCATAAGAATGAGGATTACAATACCCAGACCTGCTCCTTCAGTATCATCGAGTACTTCCGCAAAAGCCTCTTCCATTGAGTCGAATGCCCGAGACCTGGCAATTCTGTCGTAAATTCTCATCTGCTCTTTTCTGTTGATTTCCACGTTGTTTTTTATGGATATTTTAAATTTCTTACCCTGACTATGGAATACAATTTTTATAAATAAGCCTTTGTCTTTCTGAAGATTCAGATAGTGTTCCAGGTTATTGAACGTCTCTTCTTTGAAATTTCTCATTCCCTCTTCATAATGAGCCTTGTTGGAGAGGTCGAGTCTCTTTTCTTCAAAGTAAACTCTTTTGGTGTTGGCCTTTTTAGCATTTACCGCCAGTTCTCTCAGGCAGTAGGCCAGGCGGTCTTTCAGTTCATCCTGATCCATCTCTTTGAGAAACATTCCGAGAACATTTTCCAGATCCATTTCCGTTTCATGAGGGAGTTTATATGTTGTTATAGCCAGGGGAATAGACTGTCTTACTGCTCGGATGATTTTTTCTCTGTCGATATTTAAAGCCACTGATGAACTTCCTTATAATGCATGTTGTCTTCTTTCAATTATAATTGGGGGTAATTAACTGTCAAGGTCGTTTAATCCCGTTCGAGACTTAGAATGCTGAATTTTTCCAATTTTTCATCAATTAAACGATTTATAGTGCCTTTCGGGTAGACTCTGTTCTTTCCTCGTTTCCCCGGGGCCATTCCCGTAATCAATTCCAATCCCTCATCGACAGTGGTCATTGTGTAGATGTGAAAGGTTCCCTGCTCTATAGCCTTTAGAACTTTATTGGATAGGAGCAAATTATTTTTATTGCTTTCGGGGATGATCACTCCCTGAGTTCC
This sequence comes from Spirochaetaceae bacterium, assembly GCA_016744925.1. GTDB lineage: Bacteria > Spirochaetota > Spirochaetia > DSM-2461 > DSM-2461 > Spirochaeta_F. Next base: position 8,565 of record JADGDJ010000067.1, on the reverse strand, counting down.
TGTCAGTTCCTCTTTGTTGCAGACTGTGAAAAACCCCTCAATCTTTTCAGAAACTCCGCCCACTGGTTGTATTTCTCCCAACTGATTTATAGATCCAGTTACGGCGAGATCCTGCCTGATCGGTACCTGTGCCAATTCTGATATGAGAGAAAACAACTCACCTGCAGAAGCAGAGTCTCCATCCACTCCGCTATAGGATTGTTCCATACAGATCGATGATGTAAACGACAGAGGATACTCTGTCCCAAAGCGCTTTCTCAGGAATCCCTCAAGGATAAACATCCCTTTGTCGTGAATGTGCCCGGAAAGACCCGATTCTTTTTCAATATTGATCAATCCTTTTTTCCCGGGACCTGCTGACGCTGTAATTCGGACGGGAAGACCGAATGAATAATAACCTCGGTCAATGACTACAAGACCATTGACGCTGCCTACGACAGATCCTTTTCGCTGGATCAGTATGATTCCCCGGTTAATCTGGTCATCCAGTTTTTCTTCGGGAAGGTTGAGTATATGTTTTTTCTCTTTATTCGCCTGAATGACCGTCTCTCTGTCAATGATTTCTTTTCCGCTCTGGCCTGCCCAGTAATCCGATTCCCTGAGAAGGTCGGAGATGAGGGAGAAACGGGTGCTCAGACGATCTCTTCTCTCGGATAGTTTTATTCCGTGCTGGCAGACTTCGAGAATTCCCTGGTCGTCGATCTCTCTCAAACCTTCCTTCTTTATCAGATTTCGGATAAACACGACATACTGTGCCGTTGTTGAATTTTCACGGGCCATATCCGAGTCAAATTCTACAGATATTTTAAAGTGTTTCAAAAAATCGCCATCTATCTGAGATAGGGAAAAATAGAGATCACTCGAGCCGATAACAATCACTTTTGTATCCACTTCGACAGCTTCCGGTTTTAAATTGGTGACAGGTAAACCGAGAGGGGACTGCTGTCCCCGGATTTCAACTTTTCCCGACTCAAGAACTCTTTTAAGGCCAGTCCAGGTCTCTTCGCTACTCATAATATCTTCAGCTTGCAGTATGAGAAAACCTCCGCTCGCCTGGATCATTGAGCCGGCCCGGATCATCATAAATGATGTACTGCTCTCGCCACTCATATCCATTTTTGTTTCAACATTTCCAAAGAGGTTTACATCAGTGGGATGATTTTCGGTGATAATGGGGAGTTCTTTTTCTTCGTCGTGTTCAACGATTATATTGATATCATATCTCTCGGATAGTACATCGCCTATTTCATCGTTGATGCTCTCGTCAATTAGTAAATTGTGAAATTGGATAACATCATTTTCAACTTCCGACAGATACTCTTTTATTTCATCAGTTTTCCATTTCTTTTTAATTTTTTTCAGTTCTTTTGTGATGCTCTGACGAACGGCATCTTCAGCCGCTTTGCCGAGATTGTCCTCCATCTTTTCTCTGTCTTTTTTTATGGAGTTGAATATATTTTTCATCTCATCCATAAAATAGTAGTATTTTTCCCTTTTTTCCTGCCATTCATCTTCTGTGATCGTTCCTGCAGTAACAAAAGTCTGAAGTTCTTCAAAGGTGACAGCTTCGTCCTTGTATAGGGGAATCAGGTCTGTGACCGGTTCTTCTTTTTCTTCATCGGGAATCTGGATAGTTCTGAATCCATTCTCTACAAGAGTACTTTCGAATACGGACAGTGCACGGTTTTCCTGTCTCTCGATATCAGTGATCATTTTATCTCTTTCACTTTTATAAGAATCTTCCGAAAGATTTTTCACAATGATCGCTTTGAGCTTTGTCACAAGAGCTTTCATCTCTTTTTTAAAACGGGAAGCTGTGCCTTCGGGAAAATACAGTACATGGGGGTTTTCCGGTTTTTTAAAGTTATATACATAGGCAATATCTCTCAGGGGTTTATCTTTTCTGCTGTGATCTTTCAAAACCTGCATTGTTGCTGTTTTTCGACCAGTCCCGGGATCCCCGGTAATAAAGAGGTTGTAACCCTTGGCTTTTATTTCAATACCCATCTTAAGAGCTTTTAACGCTCTCGGCTGGCCTATTATTCCCCAATCGCGGCTGTCTTCAATTATTTCGTGCTCTTCGGGCAATTTCACTGTTAGTTGTAAATCTTTGTAGGTAAGTTCATGTATATTTTCAATCATGTTATAAATAATAACGTTTTTACCTTCTTGAAACCATATGAATAATTTATAATGAGTACATGAACATAAAAGATTTTGATTTATGGATAAAAAGCATTCTCAATATCGATGAAATGTCTCGAATTGATGTTTCCCTCAACGGGCTGCAGGTGGGGAGATACGAAACGGAGCTGAAGAAGATAGCCTTTGCTGTAGATGCGTCTCAGGAAACCTTCAACAGAGCTATTGACGCCGGTGCAGATCTTCTTTTTGTACATCACGGTTTGTACTGGGGGAGGGTTGTTCCTATTAGGGGAGACTTTTACAACAGAATTGCAATGCTCGTAAAAAATGATCTGGCTCTTTATGCTGCTCACCTCCCTCTTGATATGCATCCCGAACTGGGCAACAACGCCGGTTTGGCAAAAATACTCAAGTTAAAAAACCTGGAGCCTTTCGGTTTGAGCAAAGGTGTCAAAATAGGATTGAAAGGAAATTTCGATCAACCTTTATCAAGAGACGAAGTTGTAAACAGGCTTTTCGGCGGATGGGATAACAGTGTTAAAATGTTACCCTTCGGCAGAGATGACGTTCGGTCGGTAGCACTGATCTCGGGAGATGCTCCCTTTGAGCTACATCAGGCCATCGAAGAAGAGGTGGATCTTTATCTGACAGGGGAAGCGTCACATGTTCTCTATCACACCGCTCTTGAGGCGGGTATAAACGTCCTTTTCGGCGGCCACTATGCAACAGAAGTCTATGGTGTTAAACTACTTGCCGATAAAGTCTCTAAGGAATTATCTTTAGATACAGTGTTTATTGATGTTCCAACAGGACTTTGAGCCTGGTTGGTGTCAACCATAGGAGAAATTTAGTGAATAAAAATAGAAGTAGAAGCTTTACATTTATTTTGTCGGCCTCTCTGCTGCTTGTGGATCAGATTTCTAAAAAGCTGATTATCGATAATATTCCTGTGAATACAATCGGGTTCTCGTTCCTGAATGATTTTTTATGGATCGTACATGTTAAGAATCTCGGAGTTGCTTTCAGCCTCGGAGATTCCGTTCCAAATGTATTAAGGATAATCCTGTTTATCATCATTCCCCTTATAGTAATGGGCGGTCTCGGTTTTTATATTGTCAGAACAGACACCTTAACCTCTCTACAGAGATGGAGTCTCGCGGGAATCCTCGGTGGGGGTATTGGAAATTTGATCGATAGAATTTTCAGATCTGATGGTGTGGTCGATTTTGTAAGTGTGCGATTCTACGGTCTTTTCGGTATGGAGAGATTTCCCGTATTCAATGTAGCCGATTCATCTATTGTCGTATTCGGAATACTTATCTTAATTACATTTTTAATTGAAGGCAGAAAAAAGAATGAACAAAAAACTTAATACATTTATTTTCCTGATTATCGGTACTATTGTGAATATCCTGGTAATGCTGCTATTGCTGGTCAGCTTTCTCTATCTGATAGGTTTTCTTTTCACTCCCGAAACTAATGGAAGCGTAATCACAGCTGTAACTCTCACGGCCGTAATGCTGTCGGTGGTGGGTAGTTACCTTATCTATTCCAGAATTGTGAAAATAATCAATAAGAAGTGGAATCTCGAGCAATGGATTGAGCCTCTATTTAACAAGAAAAAATAATTAATAACCGTCGGACATTTCGCGGTTTTTATCTTTTTTATATAACTCGTTATAAACATATCCTCTTTTCCTCAGCGTTTCTTTTGTCTGCTGGGGAAAAGGCATATCTCTCCAGAAAATTCCACGGACATCTTTATCCAGTTTTTGAACACCTTCCGATTCCTTGGTCATCCACAATATGTAATCCTGGATAAATTTCAGACGGACATCACCTCTGAGTTTGCGTGATTCAAACCACTCGTAATAGTGACCTGTCAGCCCCTCCTGCATCCAGTAGTGCTGTGCCTTTTCCTTTGCCACCTGCCATCTGAGATCTCCCAATGCTGTAAGAATTGCCTTCTTCAGGTCTTTTGGAAACATGGGAATTCCTATTCTTCCCCGACTCGTCGCTTTGTTGGTTTTTTCAAAAGGTTCCCAGCAGATTCCCATGTCCCCGAAACAGGGAAGTATAATAGTATGAGGGATAATCCTGCTTGTTTTCTGGCGGAATGTCCTTCTGAATACTCCGGGATCTATCCCCTCGAACTGAGTCATCAGATCAATGATATTCTCTCGTGTGGCTATCACTTTTATGTTGGAGAAGAAAAATTGCTTCATGAGCATTGGCATATGATTACCCTGACGTCCGACGGACATTTTTGCCATTTGCCGAATACTTTCTACCTCTTTAGTGGCTATCTTGGGGTCGATCGATGTTGCAATTCCCGCACTCTGAGCCTGTTGTTCCAGGTTTTTAAGTTTTTCTCCATTATGCCTTAGAGAGTCGTATCGTGATTTGATCTCTTTGTCGAGATTCTGCAGTTCTTTTACAAAACTAAGTATCTCTCCAAGGGAAGCTCTTTGCGGCTGGTTGTATGGTTCTTTTACACCTGTGTATTGCTTTGATCGCTCGTGCCTGGATATGACCTGAGCTTTCATCATCATTGATTTCTCAACAGACTGCTGGCGAATTTCGTAATTGCGAATTACAGCAATATGAGAATCCTTTTCACCGCGGACCTTGTTCAACTGAGCTTTTATAGCGGAAATATCCTTGCTTTTCTTTTTATAAGTAAACTCTTCATCTGTGGCAAGTTGAGATATATCGCCTCGGCCGACATGAAGCAACCATTCGTCTACGTAATGGATGGGTTCTTCAGTATTGTTTTGAAAGATAATTTTTGAGAGCATAAGCCTTTGTTCTGCAGATATGACATTGGGAAGGAGGGCTCCAAATCTAATCAGAAGCCTTCGAGGCATTTCAGAATCATCACTTAGAATTTCCACTTGTTTACGGATCATTTCCCAATAGAGGGGAATTAGCCTTGTCCTGTAGACAGTTTTGTCTTTCGGATCCTGGGCTTTCAAATAACTTTGAATGGTCTTGTGCAGTTTTTCTGATATATCTCCCATGCCAGTCAGGAGGAATTTATAATAGTTGGGATTATTGAAATATTCTCTGGGCTGACATTCGAAATCCAAAATACCTTTGAATCTCTCTTTTGTAATGTCTTCCAGCATTGAAACCTTTTCATTGGTCTGCCTGGAAGCGGGTTGTTTTTCATTAAACAAATCCTCAAATCCCGGTTTGCCGGCCGAGTTTGATTCTATGGGAGCCAGAAGAGATTCCAGCTCTAAATCGATAGAAGTATTGTCACTATTATTGCTCATGATTTCAGTCTACTTAATAGCAGGTCTTTTATCAATAAAATAAATCGATAGGAGAACAATTATTCTTTTCTTGACTATATATGATTATTTGAATATATTGAAAAAGTTATTACGGAGGCCCATATGTGGAAAATACTTAAGCACTTGAAAAATAATCTTGTTTACACAATCCCTATTTTTATGATTTCAGGTTTTTTAACCGGGCTTGTTGTTGAAGTTTCATTTCTGAAAAATGCCATTTTGCCTCTTACATTTCTTATGGTATACCCCATGATGGTCAATCTCAATATAAAAAAACTAATATCAAAAGGCGATAATAAACAGGTCTTAACTGCCCTGTTGATCAATTTCTTCTTTATTCCTGCTGTTGCCTATGCTTTGGGAAGAATCTTTTTCAATGACGATCCCATGATGATACTGGGAATGTTGTTGATTGGCCTCATACCAACTTCTGGTATGACTATTTCCTGGACAGGCTTTTCCGGTGGAAATATCAATGCAGCCGTTAAGATTCAGGCTAGTGGTCTGATTTTGGGCGCTATTTTAACCCCGGTTTATATTCAAATACTGCTGGGAGCCAAAGTGGAGATACCCATGATGACTCTGTTTGTTCAGATTCTTTCAATAGTATTTCTTCCACTACTGCTGGGAGTTCTCACGAGAGTGCTCATAATCCGGAAAGTAGGGGAGGAAACGTACAGGAGCGATGTGAAACAGAAATTTCCTCTTATCTCAACACTGGGACTCTTTTTAATGATTTTTTCGGCTATGGCTTTGAAGGCTAAGGCCATATATAACAATCCCGGGGATATTGTCTACCTACTTATTCCAATCGCGATTTTCTACACAGTCAATCTTATTTTTTCCACAATAATCGGTAGAACTTTTTTTGATGTGAAGAATCAGTCTCCTATTGTATTCGGTACGGCCATTCGGAATCTGTCCATTGCGCTGGCCATTGCCATGAATGTCTTTGGCAAAGAGGGATCTAATATGGCACTTCTCATTTCGCTTGCCTATATCATTCAGGTTGAATTCGCGGCTTTATATGTCAAAAAATCGAATTCTAGAAAGGTTCAGGTTATTCATCAATTGTAACAATGACATTTCCCTTTTTGTGTCCTTTGTCTACATAGCGGTGAGCTTCTACGATCTGTTCCAGGCTGTAATGTTTGTCAATTACAGTTTTCAATTTACCAGATTCAGCAAACTCTTTAAGAATTACCATATTCTCGGGATTGTTGGCTCCTCTAATTGATGTGGTATGAACATTCAGGTATTTCCCTTTTTTTTTCAGGGATTTTCGAGCCATTGTCCCCGATAATTTTCCAACGGCATCAAAGACCAGGTCATAAGAGTGGCTTTCAAGTTTGAAATTCTCTGTTGTATAATCGATCACTTCATCCGCACCGAGAGATTTTACCAGGTCAAGATTTGAACCGCTGCAGACTGCACTCACATGCGCACCATAAGATTTTGCTATCTGTAGAGCGTAAGTCCCAACACTGCCGGAAGCCCCGTAGATAAGGATTTTCTGACCACTTTTGATCCCAGCTTTGTCTAGAATACACAGCGCTGTTATTCCCCCGTTTGATAAAGGTGCTGCCTCTTCTAAGGTTATGTTCTCTGGTTTCAATGCGATCATTCCAGATTCCGGAAGACATTTGTACTCTGCATAAGCCCCAAATTTAAAACCAGTAGAGGCAAAAACCACATCGCCGATTTTAAATTTTGTTACTTTTTTCCCAATGGATTCTATTTCTCCAGCCAAATCCATCCCCAATATGGGTCTTTTGGGTTTAAATAGTCCCAGGTAGATTCGAGAGGGTATGACGGCTGATTTGGGAACATCAAATCTGCGGATTCTGGCATCTCCCACATGAACTGTGGTTACCTTTATTTTTATAAGAATTTCCTTATCTCCAGGGGAGGGTTTTTCCACTTCCTGTATCTGAAGAACTTCCGGTGGGCCATACTTCGTACAAATAACCGCTTTCATATTATAACTCCTAAAAATTTCAGGATTCAGCTCAATAATTATATCACAGTTATAAATCTAAAATTGGACATCCTTGCGAGACTTTAAAAGTGCTTACTTCGATTCATTACTTATTTCCATACTAAAGTGCTTGTCCATACCTGTTGTGTGTGTAGAAAACCACTCTATTAAAAATATCAATAACTCTTCTTTATTGAATGTTCCCATTTCTATTTCTGTCAGAAACTCAGTTATCCTGTCTAAAAGCTTAAAATGAGCACCCTTGTGCTCTTCAAATTTTGAATAATTATGAACCTTCATCAAATCCTCTTCACTCTCAAAATGGTAGCGGATATAACGGATTAGCTCATTAAATGCCTGCATCTCTTGTTGTCCGTGTTCAGAGAATTTTAACTTTTTTATTAAACTGAGAAATAACCTATGCTCGTTATCAAGTGTTTCAATACCTATTTGATAGGCAAATGTCCAGTTGTAATCCAATTTATTAATCACTCCATATTTAAGTTGTAGTATATCAAACTGCAACAGTCTCTCATTTTTTATTTTCAACTGATAATTTCAGAAAGAGTACAGATCACCAACAAACATTGAACTATCTGAAGTCTCATTTATTTTTCCCTTTTGAGTTGAATAATTTATTGACCAGATAAATTTAAAACTATCAATTTAAGTAGTACATAAAATAATAAAGAAGAACAAAATAGGGAATATATGATGGTGAAAAATATCAATCAAAATAGAAATAATTTCTCCATTTTCCGGATGGTATCTAAGAGCAGTTGGCAAAGATGAAAGACAGCTGGTTTCCATATTGTGTCCAATAAGTAATTTTCTTGCTTGTTAAATCCCGATGATCTAAGATATAGAACATCATATATATAAGGGGTCTAGATAATGAAAACCACCAGTGTTTTAAGAGTTGTTAATTTAATTTTAGCTGTAGATTTTTTAATAATTGCTGTTACGGCAATTTTCCATGAGTTAATAATTCCTACAGGGTATTACGGACAGTTTCACGCCCTTCCGGGATTTTTATTTCTCGCTCTGGTCATCATTCACACGTTCTTAAACCGCAAATGGATAAAGTCTAATTACTTTAAAAAGAAAGAGAAATAATATTACTTTTTTTAGCCGGTCCAAGCG
>JADGDJ010000326.1 GCA_016744925.1 Spirochaetaceae bacterium | reverse complement strand
GAGGTAGACTTTAAAAAATATATCGGAAGCAGGTTTTCCGATCATATAAAAGTTTCTTACTGTTTTCAGCAGCTTGAATCCCAATTGCCTGAAGGATTTCAAATTCCGGAGGGAAGACAAAAACCATGGGGAACTGCTCAAGCCGTACTTTGTGTTCGTGATGTTGTCAAAGCTCCTTTTGTCGTGATTAACGCCGATGACTTTTACGGTTCCGAATCATTCCGTAAAACTGCAGAATATCTCAAAAATGTATCCAGTGACTCCTCTGAGTATGCCATGGCCGGTTATTCAATACTAAATACACTTTCCGACTTCGGTTCTGTTTCGAGAGGAATCTGTACAGCTGATGATAAAGATTTTCTCACAACAATTGAAGAACATCTGAAAATCACAAAAGAGAATGGTAAGATCATCAGTCGTCAACCGGGCAAGGATGAACAGGAATTAATAGGGGATGAGATTGTCTCTATGAATTTCTGGTGTCTGACTCCAGTGGTTTTTGATTATCTTGAGAAGTATTTTGTTGATTTCCTAAACGAAAAGGGTTCTGAGTTAAAATCAGAAGTATACCTGCCCATCGTACTTGGACAGATGACTGATAAGGGAGACTCTACAGTTAAAGTAATAAAGACTGATTCTCAATGGTTCGGTGTCACATATCAGGAAGATAAACCTCTTGTTCAGGAAAGCATTGCTACACTGATTTCAGAGGGTATCTACCCATCACCGCTTTGGAAATAAGATTGATGTCTATGGAGATAGGATAAGAGCTTTTAAAGGTCTGTTTCTATCTCTTTGAGATCTTCCAGGGTGAAACCTGTGGATTCACTGATAATTGTGAAATCGATTCCCGCTTTGATCAGTTTTCCCGCTGTAATTGTGTATTGTTTATCAAAATTTTCTTTTTCCAGCGCAATACCCCGTTTTAAGCCTTTTTTAATACCGACTTCAAGCCCTTTATTCATTCCATTTTCGTATATTTCGCTGAGATATTTATCCAGTTCTGGATCATTATCGGGAAGATTCATTTAAAGACCTCTTTTTTGTTGTAAAACAAATATACGCCAAAAAAAGATTTATATCTAGGATATTGAACGTTATTCTTTCTACTGGAAAAAGAGTCGCATTTAAGAGTATTATGATTTTATGAATAATCATAGTTATCAGAAATCCGGAAAATTTGATCTCATATATTGTGATGGGTTTGCTGAAATAATAGTTTACCCCCCTGAAGGTGGAGGCTTGCCCGTCTATCCTGAAGAGATTTCAAACAGAATGAAGATTCTGGGAATACCTTCTGTACGATTGCAGAAAATAGTTGAAATAATCAAAGAGGCTAAATCTCTTCCTGTTCAATTGATAGAATGGCCTGATGGAATATTACTCTCATCGAAGATTACCATATCAATTAGTGATGATTCTATGATAGCTGAAGCTCGAATCACTTCTCCGAAACCGGGAGGTGGGGAAGTCACTTTAAGGGACGTTTATAATGAACTTGAAAATCAAAACATTACACTCGGTATCGATGAAAAAATAATCAACCGCGTTTTATCCGAGCGTTATTACAATAGATCATTCATCATAGCCCAGGGTCGTGAAGCCGTTGAAGGTATAGAAGCCTTTATAGAATATTTTTTTGAAACAGAACGCTTAAAACCCTTTTTAGAAATGAAATACGGCAGAATCAATTTAAAAGAGCTGAATTTTATACAGAACTGTCACAAGGGTGATAAGCTCGCTGAGTTGAAACCGGCAGAACCCGCAGTAGATGGATTCGATATATTCGGAACCTGTTTTCCTGCAGAATCGAACGGAGAGCCCTCAACGTTAACGTGTGGACAGAATTGCCATATCGAAAATGAAAAAATAATATCGGATATTAAGGGTAATGTTATTCTCGTTGATGGCGTTGTTGAAGTAGAGGAAATTGTCTCCGTCAATAATGTGGATTATGAAACAGGTAATATCAACTTTGATGGATCAGTGGATATCAGTGGAACAATTGCCGATGGATTTTCAGTAAAAGCAACAGGTGACATTCAAGTCGGTAAATGTATCGGTCGTGCGGAAGTTATCTCTGAACGCAATGTTATATTAAAAGCCGGAATCAATGGCGACCGGGAAGGTTCCATTAACTGCAGTGGAAATCTTGCCACAAAATATATTGAGAGCTCAACAATTTCCTGCGGAGGAGATATTCTTGCTGAAGAGGCTGTTATGAATAGTCAGATCGACGTTGTCGGAAGTCTGTTTCTTTCGGGAAGAAGAGCCGAATTAATCGGCGGGCTATCAATAGTCGGAGGCATTGTACACTGCAAAAAAATTGGCAATCTCTACGATGCCAAAACTAATATAATACTGGGCATACACCCCACTAAAATTGAGTCTTTTTTCAATATGCAGAGAACTTTGGAGGAAAAAAAGACTCGTCTCGATAAGCTTGATGAACAGATCTATCAGATGAAAGCTCTTCACCCTAAAGATAAAGAAGGAGCAAAAAAAATCTTTACGGCAATGAAAAGGGCAGAAGAGGAAATATCCCGGACAGGAAGTGAAATAACGGCGTTAGTTCACAATCTTCAGAATATGCGTGCAGAGCTTGTTCCTTTTGAAAAAAGCTATATACTGGCTGAAGACAGAATCTTTCGAGGAGTTAAGCTCTCATTTGGTTTGCAGGATCATCCTGTACCGGACAAGGGTATCTCTTCATCAGTCGTTTACCGTAAAGGAAAAAATATTCTTGAAGTCGGCTACAATCGAGCCAATCCCGAAATCCCTGAAGAGTTGAGATAAATACATGATAGATATAATAGATATAGAACAATTCCTACTTCAAAAAAAAGAGTATCCAGTAATCGACGTACGCTCTCCCATCGAATATGCTAAGGGGCACATTCCTGGTAGTGTGAATATACCTCTTTTTTCAGATGATGAAAGAGCCCGCATTGGTACAGTGTATAAAAAAGAGGGTCCTGAAAAAGCTGTAAAGCTCGGAGAATCTTTTGCTAATCCCAAAATAGAACAGTATCTGAAATTTTCGCTGAAAGCCTGCCCTGAGAAAAAGATTATTGTCTACTGTTTTCGTGGAGGTATGAGGAGTCAACGATTTTCTTCTCTTCTCAGCGATAATGGTTTTTCTGTCATGAGATTAGACGCGGGTTATAAGTGTTATCGGCAGCACATCTTAAATAGTTTTACAAGAAAATATCCTCTACACATACTGGGAGGTAGAACCGGTAGTGGTAAGACTGAAATACTCATTGAGTTAAAAAAGCAGAATATACAGATAGTCGATCTTGAAAAGTTGGCCAATCATAGAGGATCAGCCTTTGGAAGCTTCGAAAGTGGATACCAACCCACTAGTGAGTATTTTGAAAATTGCCTGTCGGAAGAACTCAGTGTTCTGTCTACAGAGAAAAGAATCTGGATTGAAGATGAAAGCAAGAATATCGGAAGAGTTTTTATTCCTGATGATTTTTTTAAACAGATGAAAAAAGCTCCTCTCGTCGTCTTAAAAGTTCCAAGAGAATCTCGTGTTGTACGTCTTTGTCGGGAGTATGCCGGTACTGGACATGCACCCCTGGTTGCAGGGGTCGGTAAGATTACAAAACGTCTTGGCGGAGAACGTGCCGCATTGGCGCTAAGTGCTGTTGAAAGGAATGATTATGCTGAAGCCGCGACTATCATCCTGGAATACTACGATAAGTGCTATGATTATGGACTTTCAAAAAAAGAGAATAGTTCCATAAAAATGCTTGAAATCATCAACGATGACCCGACGGCAATTGCTATGGAACTGATCGCAATTAAGAATTAGTTTTTAAAACTGTGTATCGGGGCAGGCATTCTCCCCCCCCAGTTGATAAACCGGGAAGATTTTCCTGAATTGTTCACAGGCAAAATAGGGCTTGCTCCGAATAAACCACCAA
>JADGDJ010000325.1 GCA_016744925.1 Spirochaetaceae bacterium | reverse complement strand
TACAAATATAGACAAATTGCATAACTTGAAAAAAATTGAGAGCTGGATCTATCAGATAACAAGAAATACCATTATTGATTATTATCGAAATCAAACAAATCATGAAGAATTGCCTGAATGGCTGATATCACCAGAACCTAATGAAACAAATACCTTAAAGCATGAAATCTCATCATGTTTAGTATCTCTAATTGACCAATTGCCACAAAAATATAGATCGGCAATTTTAGCCTCTGACATAGAGGGAAAAGCTCAGAAAGAGGTTGCTGATTCAGAACATATTTCATTATCAGGAGCGAAATCAAGGGTACAGAGAGGGAGAGCACTTCTTAAAGAATTATTACATGACTGCTGTAAGATAGAATTAAACAAAAATAATCAGATTCTCGATTGTTCCCCAGAGGACAAATGCTGCACTTCCTGCTGATATTCAAATTAAAGTAAGGAAATTAACTTTTTGGGAACCAGAAGCACAAAGGGTATTGATATTGGCGTCATTTTAAGAAGCTTTATTCTAATGATGATTTGTCTGATCTCCTACTTCCAGTAATAGAGTCTTCAGCACTGATCTCTTCATCTAATTCTTCCCGGTGGATCCCTCGTCCACCACCCCTTACCTCGAATATCTTTCTTTGAACTTTGGAAGCATTAAGCAGCCGGGGAAAGTATGATAGAGGAGTTGCTAGTTGGCGATCATCTGAGAGAGTTACCCGTAGGCAACCTTCATCAGTCCATATTTTTTGAGCCGATACTAGTTTCTCTAAAATACTCATTTCATTTCTCCAGGATGGAGTAGGCATCTTTAAAAGCCGGTCAAATTCCTGATTTCTGTTTTGGTTGTAATTAATAGTTAGAACGGGATGCAATATTCACAAAGAACAATTTATTAATTGTCAGGAGTGATATAGACTTTAGATATGAGGTCATGCATAAGAATACTAATAATAATTACTATTATGATATTATTTGCTTTCCATTTAAATGCACAAGAAATCAATGAGTTGCATTTTACAGGAGGTGCTCCCTTTGATACCTTACAGCCCACTATCATAATTCCAGTATTGACTGAAACTTTTCGCCTAATGGGTATTCAATTTACATCTGAATATAATCCTAGTGCCAGATCTCTGGAACTATCAAACTCGGGAAAACGTGATGGGGAATTACACCGGATTTATGATTTTCACGATATAACAGATGGAACATTTTCTAACTTAGTACGTATTGATACTCCAATCATGTCTGTTTGGTTATCATTTTATACAAAGATAGAAAATATAACTGTAGAAAGCATTGAAGAATTAAAGCCATATACTGTTGCTTATTACAGAGGGAGACAAAATATCCAAAAAATGCTTGATGGCGTTTTACCGTCAAATCAAATTAACTTAGTATTAACAGATGAACAAGCTTTTCGAATGTTGGCAGCAGGAAGAATTGATATCGTAATATCAGAAAGCCGAGAGGGAAAATCAATAATAAATAGAGATGATAGCTTTGCAGGGATTTATGAATTAGCCAAAATTGATGAAACAAAAATTTATGCATACATACATAAGAAATATCATTTCCTTCTTCCAAAAATAAATGAAACTTTACTTCTGATGAAAAAGAATGGTTCTTATCAGAGGATTATTGATGATGCTGAGAGAAAATTCAATGATAAGTGAGTTCAGGACATCCTTTACACATTCAGAGCATAAAATATTCCAGAAAAGGAGTATGCTGTGCCCGGGAAGAATATGTCCGAGATCAGCAGACCAACTACCTATAAATTCAAAAAAACTATATGAGGTCATGCTGTCATCATCTTTGCTGATTCCATCTAACTGTTTAAGGATCTCGATATTTAGGTGAACCCAAAAGTTGGACGGTCGATTGCGTATTTTAAGGATTGAATCCTGTATTGATTGGGACTCAGTCCTTTCTCAATCGTTAATAAATGATAGATAGAGAGTTGTCCCATCTTCTTCACTGGTTTTAAAATAGAGGTCAGCGTCGATGGCTATTGCCATTAATTTAGCGCTATATGTTCCCAGTCCATTTCCATGCTTTTTATTTAAAGTAACATATTTTTTAAAAAAACGTTCTCTTATTTCTTCCGGAATGCCGCCTTTATTATGAACTGAAATAAGGAGGTTTTCATCTCTGTTAATATTTACCGTTACATTTTCTCCCGGAGGGGAGGCTTCAAGGGCATTTTTTATAATATTGGTCAGAATCATGTAGAGAAAACTTTTCTCTGTTTTAATGATCAAACTGGAATCGGAATCAATTTGTTCTCCCATCAGGTGAAATTGAATAGTATTTTCTTTCCTATTACTAATATCCCTCATTTCAATATTGATTTGCCGCAATATTGCCAGAATATCCGTTTCTACTAGATTAAACTGATAGTTTCCCTCTTCCAGTTTATACAGATTCAGTGAGGCATTTATTAGATTCATCATATTCTGTCCAGATGTCAGGATTATTTTTAGATATTCTTTGTTTGTATGGGAAAGCGTGTCGTCAGTCAGCATCATTGGGGGAAAGCCTATTATGGAGTTAAGAGGTGTTTTTAAGTCGTGTCTTATAATGCCTTCAATATCAGTTTTAAAATCTTCCAGTTCTCTCCAAGCCTGTACTTTGTTTATAAAAAAATCAAAAGCATCAGCTAATTCCCCGATTTCGTCTTTTCTTTCAAAATCCAAACGTAAAGAGTAATCTTTTGTTTCCTGTATTTTAATAATTATTTTTTTGAGTAAATAGAGAGGATGAAGAATAAATTTGTTCAATGAGAGTATAACAAAGAACAGGACTATTATTCCGGTAAATATTAAAGATATTGCGGCATAGGATATTATTCGTTTTCCTTGTATAGAGATATTGCGAAGAAAAACGGTTTGTATCAACAAGGAGGGCTTTTCCTGTATATCAAAAAAGTAACTATATAAATTATATATATTTTCTTTTCTATCCTTCTCAACGTAGAAGGGGCTCTCCTTTAAACCCTCCATAACAGGATCAGATTCTATATTCATATGGTTATATAAATAAGTAATATCGAATTTCGTTTTTGTCTGTTGTTCAATATTTTGTATTATTTTTTCGTTTATAAAAAAGCCCATCATCAAATAACCTCGGGGGGGACCTTCAGCATTACTCGTGAGTATGGGCTCCACTGCAATCAGAAGAGGACCTTTATCTGTATTATAGAGTCCTGTTAATTTTTCTTCTGATAAATCATTCGAACTGAGATTAATATCTAACAAGGGATGATCTTCAGGGAAATACTCCAAAGGGATTTCCCTTACAAAAATTTCTTTATCCTGGTCAATATCGAAAGTTTCCCCCCAAACTACTTCCCGTTCAGTATTAATTAAATAAATTACATTAAGAGATGTTTCATGAAATGTTAAGTGTTGCAGGTTTGAGTTGATATATTCTTCAGATCTTGAATGAATGAAATCGTATGTATTATTCCATGTGGCCCAATCATTACAGAGAATATCAAGATTGATAATTTCATTTTCCAAAGCATTAATAATTCGAGTTATATTGTCAGAGGCTTCCTGTTCTTCCAACTGGATAAATGCTGGATAGACGATGATTCTTAATATTAAAAATTCACTGAAAATTATAAGAGAGAAAAGAATGATCAATATTAGAAAGACTTTGTTTTTAAGTTTCATTTATCTAAAGTATAATTTAATATTTATGATATTTCTCTTATTCTCGTAATCTTATGGGATCCGGGTAGAAAGGTTTTTCAGATATTTTCAACACCTTTCTGCTGTAGCTGCCGTTTGCTTTCAAAAAGTGAATGGCATACTCCATTCTTACTAATATTTCACTTTCATCTTTTAATTCAATATTTTGTCATGGATATCATCTAAAAGCTTACTAATGTCTGAGATTGTATAGGGCTTATTTATAAATCCTGCTAAACCATATTCT
>JADGDJ010000324.1 GCA_016744925.1 Spirochaetaceae bacterium | reverse complement strand
GCCCCATTCACCGCTATCTCCCGGAGACAAAAAAACATACCAGATATCCGCTCCGGTTTTATTGATAAAAGTAACACGATTAAGATATTCAGGTTCAAAAGAAAAAAGACTTAATATAGGTATTAAAACTAAAAGCATTAATGCCAATAACTTCTTATTAAACATTTGAAATTCTCCTTTATTAAAATATTTAGATACATCTAAAGTATAATTTATATGAAAGAAAAAAACTAAACCATTGTTTTTAATTTCTATTACACTATTATAAAAGTATAGGTAATAAAGGTGAAGAATTGACTGAAAGCTTAAATTTTGAACTGGAAAAAGATTATCCAATCTCCAACGCCGATGATGAATTTGACAATAGCCCCAAAGAATCATGGAAAATCCTGATTGCAGATGATGATGAAGGTGTCCACAATGTAACAGAACTGGTGTTCAGTGCATTCAAATTTGATGACAAACCAATACAATTTATCAATACATATTCGGGAAATGAAACCATAGAAGCACTTAAAAATGATAGTGATATAGCAGTGATTCTTCTCGATGTAGTCATGGAAACTGATGATACGGGTCTGCAGGTTATTGAGAAAATCAGAAATGAAATGAATAATAAAATGGTTAGAATAATCCTGAGGACCGGTCAGCCGGGTCAGGCTCCAGAAGATAAAGTACTCATTGACTACGATATAAATGATTACAAGAACAAATCTGAGCTGACTTCACGAAAATTAAAATCATCGATCATAACATCTCTAAGATCATACATCTCAATAAGAAAAATAAATGAGTTGAACACAACCCTTGAAAGGAAAGTGGAAGAGAGAACTGCAGAATTAGCGGCATCGCTGGAAATAATTGAAAAAGACGAGGAAGCGGGTAAAAAAATACAATTTAAACTTCTTCCCAAAAACAATAAAAATCTCGATAACATCTTTTTTACAAGAGAACTATTTCCTTCTTTATATTTGAGTGGGGACTTTGTTGACTATTTCCGGATCGATAAAAGATATATAGGATTTTATATTGCTGATGTATCGGGACATGGAGCCTCTTCTGCATTTATTACAGTTTATTTAAAATCGATGATTTCAGGTTTTATCGGTAGCTATAATCACAACGATGTCAATTTAATACTAAAACCAGACATGCTTCTCAATGTTATAAATCAAGCATTAATTAAAGAAGATCTGGGAAAATATCTCACTATTTTTTATGGCTTGATAGACCTTCAAACAAATACTCTCGACTACTCTACGGGAGGCCAGTTCCCATTCCCGATCTTTATTGATAAAAAAGAGAAGAAATTCCTACAGATAAAAGGTCCTCCTGTAGGATTACTCAAGGTTGCAAAATACAAAAAAGAATCATTGCAACTACCTGATGATTTTTCAATAATGTTTATGTCAGATGGTATACTTGAAATCCTCTTGGATAAATCTCTAAAGGAACAGGAGCAGGAGTTATTGGACATGCTCTCTTTTGATACAAGTGTAAGTGAACTTGTTGATAAAATAGGGATAAAAAATGGAAGACCTTTACCTGACGATATTACGATACTCAATGTTAGGAGAATTTCCGATGAATGAGGGTAAATATCAGTTTGCAGAAAACGATAGTTTTTATCTGATTAAAATGAGCGGAAACCTCAAATATACCGGTAGCGGAGGTTTTGACACCTTCATTGATAATATTTTTTCGAAGATAGATAATAAATCTGTTGTTATAGATCTTACAGAAGCTCTCTACCTGGACAGCACCAATCTGGGAATATTAGCGAAAATAGCCGACAAGATGCTTACGACTTTTGACCAGAAAACAACAATTATTTCATCCAATCCGGACATAACCACTCTACTGACCAATATTGGTTTTGATGATTATTTTTCCATTCTCGATGAATGCCCTGACACAACAACAGTACTATCAGATATTTCTGAAATGGTAACCGGAAATAGAGGTATGGCACTAATGATGCTCGAAGCCCATAAATCTCTTATGGATTTGAATGATGAGAATAAAAATGTTTACAGCTCAGTGGTCGATCTTCTTGAAAAAGAAGTACAGAAAAAAACTAAATTGATTTAAAAAATCGAAATACAAAAAATCAATATCAACAAATCAAATTCGATGTGATTTAATTTCGTCTATAAAATCTTTATATCATATTGACTAATTCAACCGCCTTTATTACTCTATCGATATTACCCTATCGATATATTATTATCGTAATGTTTTAGGGAATTATTTTAACTGGAGGCATATATGTCCGTGATGAATTTTTCAATTCCAAGAGATATTGTTTATGGCGAAGGAGCCATGGAAAAACTATCCACACTTAAAGGTAAAAAAGCCGCAATCGTTACTGGCGGGAACTCAATGAAGAAATTTGGTTTTCTTGATCAGGCCGCAGATTATCTGAAAGTAGCTGGTATGGAAACTATTATTATTGATGGCGTGGAACCTAATCCTTCCGTAGAAACCGTGCGTAGAGGAGCAGAAGAGATGCTCGCATTCGAACCAGACTGGATAATCGCCATCGGTGGTGGATCAGCACTTGATGCCGCAAAAGTAATGTGGTGTTTCTATGAGCATCCAGAACTTTCTTTTGAAGATATAATTGAACCCGGTTCAATGCCCGCTCTTAGAAATAAAGCCCAGTTTGCTGCTATTCCATCTACAAGCGGAACTGCTTCAGAAATAACGGCATTTTCAGTTATTACCGATACAAAAAACCACATAAAATACCCCATCGTTGCTGCTGATATGGTTCCGGATATTGCGATCCTCGACCCTGCAATTCCAGCGAAGATGCCTCCCCATATTACTGCAAATACCGGTTTAGACGTTTTAGCACATGCTGTTGAAGCTGTTGCATCAATTGCTGCGACCTGCTTCACTGATCCTTATGCGATTGAAGCAATCAAACTTGTATTGGCAAACCTCCCGGCCGCTTATGAAAAAGGCGACGATATGGAAGCGAGATTTAATATGCACAATGCCTCTTCCTTAGCGGGAATGGCTTTCACAAATGCATCGCTAGGCCTTGTTCACTCGTTGGCACATAAAATTGGAGGGGAATTTGGTGTTACCCATGGTCTTGCAAACGCCATACTTCTCCCTTATATAATTGATTTCAATAGAGAATTTTCTGATAAGTACGCTTTAGTGGAAGAGTCTCTTAAAATTGATGACCTGGCTGAAGAAGTTAGAAAAATGAATAAACTCCTGAACATTCCTGCAACATTCAAAGAATGTGATGAAGTTGATTTCAATGAAGATAAATTCAATGAAGTCCTGGAAAGAATGAGTATCAATGCTCACGGCGATCCATGTACACTAACTAATCCAGGTGCACCAACTCCTGCAGATGTAAAAGTTATCTATGAAGCAGCGTTTTATGGAAAGAGTATGAAAGCTTGTTGCGTATAATCGTTAATTTAAATTAGATTAGATTTTAAACATATATATAAAGCTGTCAGGAAGAGAGAAATCTCTTTAGGCAGCTTTTTTTTTCTGTATTAGAAGTTAAGTGTCTAAAAATCTATTTTTTGATTTACATAATTAAAGTATTACAAAATTATAGCTACTATATGGCTGCCTCTGCTGTTCTTAAGGGACTTAACATGACCTTTCTATCCGAGTGTAGCCTTGCAAAATTAAAGATCCCAGAGACCTTTGTAGGGGCTTCTTTATGACTGAACATTCTACAATAAAGACTATCTCTGTAAACTTGGATATTACCTAAAAATTGAAATATAAACGTATATATTGTTCATGTGCTTGAATTAATTCAGTAAAAAAGTTGCAGTATTTCAGTCAACAATGAAGTAATTCTAAAAACTAATTAGTCTTGCCTAATTCAGTAAAACGATTTGGGCAAAAAAAAGTCTGGCGACGACCTACTCTCCCACAGAAAACTGCAGTACCATCGGCGCAAATGAGC
>JADGDJ010000066.1 GCA_016744925.1 Spirochaetaceae bacterium | reverse complement strand
ATGATATAAATGGCAATCTTTTCAGCACCCTAATGGATGGTGGTGAATTCAATTACAGAAATGAAAAAATGCGATTCAGTACGGGAATTGGTTTTTCCGGACTTGTATTTAATAATAACAGCAACATTTCCATGACCACGTCCGATTATGATCTGAAACTAAGCGATAGTATCAAGATGGCTTCTCCCAGATTGGCCGAATATGCAGAAGCTGTTTTTTATGTACTTCCCCATGACGGATCTGTTTCGGTGGCATTACTGGCTCAGCAGGATCTGCTGTCTGACAGTTTAATAGAGTCTGGAGAGGGGCTTCTCCATACCTTTTACCTCAATGCGGGATTAAAAGGAAGATTGTGGGATTTTGTATTCTACAATTTCTATGTAACTGGAGAAGTGGGCCTATACGACATGATCGAAGATGATCGCTCACTCGTTCTGGGAGCCGGTGCGGGAGGGCTGAAAGTCGATATTCCTCTGCAGCATCCTTTGAATCCACTCGTTTCAATAGAATTGTATTATTCGTCAGGTGATGATTGGGGCCGATCCGATTTTCAGGGTTCCAATATTGATTCCGATAAAGATTCATTAAATCAATTCACCCCGTTTTCTATGCAGAAAAAGGGATATGTTTACTCTATGAACGGGGGAAATCTTATTTATGGAGATGTGGCTGTCTCATTGAGTCCTGATCGTTTCTTTTCCTTAGTGCTTGAGAGTCTCACTCTGTTCAGAGCTGTTGACGGTCCTGTTTCAGAGATGCCGGTTAATGAATCGGGCAGCAGTTCTCTTTTTCTCGGTGAAGAGTTGACAATAGCTATGAATTTAAGACCTATGTCGGATCTGGGGTTTCAGGTGAAAGGTGGAATGTTTATTCCTGCTGATGCTGTTGAAGTTGATGGAGCACAGTATAAAGTCAGTGCCTACATGTCGCTAAGTTTTTAATAAAGATAAAATGGGCGAAACAAAGTTTCGGAGATCCATTATTATTCGGGGAAAAAGTGGCGAAGCCACATCCCTAACGAACACAGATTCTTCGGGCTTATCGCACGGAGTCTTTATTCTGTCAGGAGTTTTCGTATGAAAAAAATGATTTTAATAATTACAACACTGCTCGTTAGTGCTCTTTTTGTATATGGCCAGGAGGTCGTTGTAAAAGAGGCGACAGGTCGTGTACAGTTTCAGGTTCCCGGAGGGAACTGGAGTCCCGTGGAAAAGGGGATTGTCATTCCCGTCTCTGCGACAATCTCTACAGGATTCCAATCGCGAGCGGTTTTGGAATCTCCCCGTTCGACCATAGTCGTGCAGCCATTGACCCGTTTGACTATCGATGAGCTTCAATCACGCGATTCAGGATCGAGAACAAGTCTTTCCCTCAGAACAGGTAGGATTTCTGCCGTTGTGAAGAAAAATGATACGGAACCGACCCGGTTTCAGGTCAAAAGCCCTATCGCCACAGCCGCGGTGAGGGGAACACAGTTTTCATTTAATGGATTTCAGTTGCAAGTCGAAGAGGGGCTTGTCGCTTTCAGCAGCGATGGCGGTAGAGTCATTACTGTTCCTCTCGGTGGTTTTTCAGAGATGCAGGAAGACGGTATCCCTCTGGAAGTTCTTAAAGCTCTTCTTGATAATCTTACTGTTGATCCGGCAGCTTTTGGTGATACTATTCTTTCACTTCTTGGGGATTTCGGCTTAATTTCTCCTGATGATCTGGTTGTTATAGTACAGTAAGGTCTGAAATGATTGTAGATGTTATAAACAAATACAATGATCGTGAGTCTCTCTATGGCAATAAATTAACAAATCATTTGAACATGGCATTGTATGCTCTTTATAAAATGGGAGCAGATGATGTAAGGCTCAACCAATTTGCAAAAGGATATATATCCCGTTCAAAATTGCCACCTCTTCTACCGCCTGATATGAAAATATCACGAGAAAATTTTTCTGAACATCTTGGCCGAGATGGTTCCTACAGCTCCTATATTCTCTATTTTGAAAATGAATTTAAAGACAAAAACATTGAAGATGTTCTTAAAAAATATGTCAATATTCTTCTCCCTGGAGAAGCTGGTGGGGCATTTCATGGAATTATACGCCTGGCATATGCCTATGAATTGAATGATAAAAACGAACTGGCAAGGGCTTTGGCTTATTTTGCTGAAGCCTATAAAGAATTCTCTCTTCCTGAAGAATTACAGAACTCAATGAAAATTATAGATCCTATAGTGGCGATCTCTCAATTATCAAAAAACAGCTACTTCCGAAACTTTGAGTTTCGAAGACCATTAATCATTGGAAGGATGGAGGATATTTATGAAGATCCTCAATTTTTTAAAATTATTTCAGAAATAGCAGATGACTACTGTACTAGCGAATATTTTAGTGAACTTTTGTTAAAACTCTATTCTCTTACAGGAGATTTCACTATCCTACATGGATTCACATCGACTCACGCCCTATGTGTCCTGAGCCCTTTTATCAATGATTACAAATCGATATTGAAGCAACATTGGTCTTTGCTGCAATTGGCATATCTCTCGACTAATTGTACCCCTATCAGTGATTATGCAGCAGCGGAGAAGATCAATGGCTGGCCTAAGATTTTTATTGAGGCATGCAAATCAAGTGATGTTCATACTTTGAAACTGGTGTACTCTCTCCATGAACAATCATCTCTATCAGAAGATGATCTTTTATACCGTTCAATAGCACAGGAAAAGTCGAGAGAATGAAGGATAACGGGATTCTTCTGGAAAGTTTTGATTTTGTATCCATAGATAAATTCAAATAATTCAAATCCAATCAAGTTTGTGAACTATAATTTTACTATAGTATATATTCCTTTTATTCTGAGGTGATAATAATGAAACTTATTCATAAATTTGCGTTAATAATTCTGCTGTTTCTTGCTGTCATGGCATTTACAACAGTGCAGTTCCTTCAGCAGTCAAAGAAAATGTTTACAGAAACAAGTAGACATACTCTAGATTCGACAAGTTCAGATATTCTCAATGACTTGGATAATGTGACGAAGAAAGCGGCAGGTTACAGCACTGTATTATCGAGAAATGGTGACTTGAAGAGAGCTTTGAAGGAGTACGGTGAGACAGGAAATAGATCTACCCTTATTGAATTGGGCTCAGATGTTTTTGAAGCACTGAAAGAACTCGACTTTATCAAAGATATTGAGATCCTCGATAATTCCGGAACAGTTTTACTCAGATCAAATAACAGATCTGATAACTTTGAGAAATGGGGTGATGATAAAAGTGGAAAAGATTATGTCCACTCGCTTATGAACGGGCAGATTATTGATGATACTTTTTTCGATATTGATAGAGGGCGATTTGATATACGGGCACTCAGACCCGTAATGGAAGAGGGGAAGCTGCTTGGGATAGTCAGTACAAATTATGCCTTTCAGAATAGTTACTCAGAAGTTCTCAAAGAGCGATTCAATTTTGAAATTATGTTTTATATGGTAATTGACTCAGATCAGCAGGAAATGAAACTGGTCGGATCCACCTTGGAAAAAGAGGTTTTATGGGAAAATCTCAATATCGGTTCACTTGAGGAAAAAACATTCAGCGATTCCATCCTTATTGATGGCTTGAAAGGGAACCTGTACAGTTTTCCCATATTGAATAATAAAGGAGATGTCGGTGCTGTCATAGTTATAATGAATAATCAGGATATGTATTCTGATATGCAACAGAGGATGATTTTCATTGTCGGAGGCATTGTTCTCATAAGTCTTATCATCATAATTTTAGGCTCCTACTTTATTATCTGGAAACCACTCATGCTGCCTGTCGTGAATTTCAGTCATGTCCTGAAGGATACAGCCGAAGGCGATTTATCGAAGGCATTGGACGAAAATACCAATAGTGAATTAGGAATTTTGGCCGTCAGTTTCAATAATTTTCTCCAAAAGATGAAATATATTCTCAATAACATAAAAGCGGCATCGACTCTGACTGTACAGGTAACGGAATCTTTTTCTACGGCATCGCTTGAAACCACTACAGCTATAAACGAAATTACCGGGAATGTCGCGGGAGTTAAAAATCAGTTCTCAACTCTTGATGACAATATTTCTGCAACTTCCGGCGCTGTTAACGACATTCAGTCTTTTATTATAAATCTACGGGATCAGATTAATAATCAGTCCAGTGCCGTAGAAGAATCCACAGCGGCAATTAACGAAATAGTCGCCTCTCTTGTGAATGTCGCCTCTATTACAAGAAGTAAAAAGCAGGTAACTGATCAGCTTGTTGCGATCACCAAATCTGGTGGAGATAAACTGTCTGAAACCACAAATATTGTCAATGATGTGAACAGCTCCATAAATATAATCTCCGAAATGGTCGGTGTGATTAATGGTATAGCTTCGAAAACCAATCTCCTCTCTATGAATGCGGCCATTGAAGCAGCTCATGCAGGTGATTCCGGAAAGGGATTTGCAGTCGTTGCTGATGAGATCCGAAAACTTGCCGAAACATCTGCTGAAAATGCAAAAGGCATAGGGCAGGAACTGAAGGAAATTGTCAATAAGATAGTTTCAGCCGCTGAATCCAGCAAGGAAACAGGGATTGCTTTTGATAAAATCCTTGCAGAAGTTCTAGCCGTTTCTGATGCTCTGTCGGAGATAGATATGTCTACAATGGAACTCTCGAAAGGCGGAGAGCAGATACTGGAAGCTATGCAGCTGCTCAATGATGTAACAATAGAGGTAAAAGACGGCTCTGTTAAAATGTCCGAAGGAACCACATCAATCGTCAATTCTATGCAGATGCTCTCACGGGTTTCTTCAGAAGTCATGGGCTCAATGGATGATATTTCTCATGGGACTGAAAATATCTCTGTAACACTGGATAATTTGAGCACTCATACGAAAACCTTGGAAGACGCATCAATCACACTGGAAAAAGAGATCAACAAATTTAAAACGGAATAATGCTAAAATATATGGTGCTCTTCTTCTGTTTATCAACAAATAGGGGGATTGAATTATTTCTCAGTAATGTCCTCGAGATTAGAAATCTTGCTGTTTAATTGTTCTCCATGATCCTTCAGACCTTCTGATAGAGAGCTTATCTCCTGTATTGATCCGGAAATCATCGATATTCCCTGAGAAATTTCAGTGATTCCACCAGTCATTTCATTCGATACATTGACCAGAATCTGCATGTCCTGGTGCATTTCATTATGGGACTTTATCAGCATTTTAGACTGGGTACTCAATTCCACTGTTGATTCTGTCAAAGTTGCTGATGTTTTCAAAAGGTCATTACCAGAATAAATCAATTCCTGAGAGTTGCTTTTTATTTCACTCATAGCTTCTGATACAACTTCGATTTCTGAAGAGATTTCCTGAAAGGAAACGCCAGTACTATTCACACTTTCATTTGCCCTTTCAATGGAAGTTATAAGCTCTTTCAACTTGTCGGCGATCTCTTTGGCATTAACAGAACTGGATTCCGCCAAATTCCGTATTTCCTGTGCAACCACAGCAAATCCCATACCCGAATCACCGGCATGAGCTGCTTCAATGGCTGCATTCATGGCTAGAAGATTTGTTTGTGCGGCAATTTTGGAAATCATTGATGTCATGCTTCTTATATTATCCATTTGATTTGTCACATGAGATATGGCCTTCATAGCATCGCTTATAATTTTTTCACCGTTTTCCGATTTGTTTTTAAGTAGCTCAACAGATTCTTCCTCTTTTTCAATGATCGTTCCAACTGATTGAATTGAAGCGACTATTTGCTCTATTGATGAAGATGAATGGGATATCTGAAGAGACTGATCGGAGATACTTCTCTGTATGTGTTCTACAGAACCGGTCACATCGTTTAATATTTCTACTGATGATTTCACTCTTATATCCAAATCCTGTATCCCGTTGTTTATGGAATGGATGTTGCGATCGATTTCCACTACTGCGCTAGCAGTTTCCTGGGAATTTTCCAGTAATTCCTGTGCTTTATCCAATTGTGAAATGGAAGATTGGATCAATTCTCCTTCCTGCTCACTTTTCCTTTTCATAATTTCCAGGTTTTCTAACGTATGAGTGATAACTTTATCAAATACGTTTCGGATAGTCAGAGTTCCAAAAATAATGGTGATTGATCCGATTGTGGGATAAGCAATTTCTATTGCAGTAAGGGTTTCATTGGAGATTCCCCCTCTAATGGTGCCTAAAAGAATAATGTAAATAAATATGGATCCGTATATTCCACTAAAAATCTTTATTATAAGTTTGTTCCGTATATAAATAGAAGATATAACCAGGAATGATCCTAAAATGGCTACTAGTATGGCGAGATCAATGGCCGTCTGAAACCCATGGATTATTCTTAAGGCAGCCATGATGAGGTAAACAAAAATAAAGAAAAAATTGGAACTGAAGTCGTATTTTCCCCGAGTGAGCATAATGAGGTTTATGACTGTAACAGCTCCCATAATAACATGGGAAATTAGCAGACCTTTTGGTGTTGAACTTATGAGGTCAACAATCAGAAGAACAATGGAAAAAGTTGTCATTACTATAAGGATGACAAAAAATGTGGGAACTTTTAATTGGATTTCATAAGGGGCTTTCTCGTAATGTTCATTAAACCATTTCATTATATATCCTATAACTTTTTAAGGTATATTATAGAACCTTAATCAATTCTGGAATACTTATTTCCAAAAAACTCTTAGAGAAAAAATCTATCCACCGGGGTTCTGAAGTTTGTCTCGGTGAAACAATCTTGAGATTTTTCCGGGAATATGCTGCGGTTTAAACCATAGGCTTATTACTGGAATTAATACCCGTTAAATGCTAATATCCTCTTTGTCTATGCAAAAGAATACCACCGGGAAAAGTTACTTTCTATTTATCATTTATTTTCTCTTTTTATGGGGAGGCCAACTCTCTTCGGCTCTCGCATCTAAAGGAGAGTCTTCCTTGAATCTTTTCCTGATTCCCCTCTATTTTTGTTTCTTTTCAAGGGCGGTCATCTGGTTTTTTATACTTCGCAAAATGGAGTTGATAAAAGCCTATACGCTATCAAGTTTAAATTATCTCATTGTCCCTTTTCTCTCCTTTTTTGTACTGGAAGAACCTCTTCTTATGAAACACTTACTCGGAGGGGTGTGTATCGCCGGGGGGATAATTCTCTTTTCAGCTGGAGAACAAAAGAAGATCTCACTTCGCGCGGGGAGTGCCATTCTGTGAAATATATAATTATGATAATTATGTGCCTGTTCACTTCTTCCGGTCAGGTCCTCGTTAAAAAGGGGATAGAGCGCAGAGGGAAAGAGGGTATAAGCCCCCTTAAATTATTGTATTATTTTGAATCTCACATTTTAGCCGGTGGACTGCTAATCCTTTTTTCACCTTTACTCTATCTTAAAGTCCTGAAATTGACAGGATTGTCCGGGGCCTTTGGACTGAATGGAATCTCCTTTATATTCGTTTATCTTATGGGTGTTTTTATTCTGAAAGAGAGAGGTTCCTTTCTTCAGACATTGGGAATTGTATTGATCACAGGAGGAATTTTGATATGGTCGATTTAAGTGTTGTTATCCCCTGTTATAATGGACGGAGTAATCTTGTTCCTCTTATTGAAGAGCTTACTACAGTCCTCCAGAACACGGGTTTACTCTGGGAGATTCTCTTTATCGATGACTGCAGCACAGATGGTACTTTTACTGAACTCTCTCATTTTAATAAAAGAGACTGCCGGATTAAGGCGATAAGATTGATGGAAAACAAGGGACAGCAAAATGCCGTATACTGCGGACTGAATGAAGCAGTCGGAGAATTGATCATTACTATGGATGACGATTTGCAACATCCCCCCTCGTTGATTCCCCGTCTAATTTCAACAGTTCTTGAGGGGAATGATCTTGTCTATGCTGTGAACAGAACTGCGAAGAGGCCAATGATTCTGAGAGCCGGAACCTGGTTGAATGGAATGTTTTTTTCTCTCTTTCTCAAAAAACCATTTTCTGTGGAAATCGGATCTTACCGTATTATGAAAAAGGAACTGGCCAAAAGGTTAAAAGGGGAGAAAAAGAGGTTTATCTATGTCTCCGCATTGATATTCAGGTTGAGACCACGTCCTGAAATCAGTTCATTTCGTTATACACTCTCTCCCGGCTCTACAAATCTGATAAGTCGTTTCAGCATAAAAAGCCGCTACAGATTATTCAGGAAACTATTTTTCTCTTATGGACCCCTCCGTTTTCTGGTGAAGAGAAGCGGTGAACCATACAGAATAGGAGATCGCTTATGATCCTTCATATGCTTGGGGGAGGGCCGGCTCAGGTAAGTGCTGTTAAAAGGATGCAGGAGTTGGGACACAAAGTTGTTGTCTCCGATTTTGACAATTCAGCACCGGCTTTTAAATATGCCGATTACCCCTCAACGGCCAGTACTTTTGATACCGCATCGGTAAAGAGAGATGCGGAAAAATATGGATCCATGGCTATTTTGACTACGGGAACAGATCAGCCTGTACTGACTGCCGCTGTTGTTTCAGAACAATTGGGATTGCCTTATTTTCTCTCACCGGAACAGGCGCTTGTTGTAACCAATAAAAAGGTCATGAAGAGGGCATTTTCCGATCATAAAATTCCCACAATGAAATATGTTATCCTCGGTGAGAATTTCAATGATGATGAGTTAGAATCCCTTACATTTCCCCTGGTGATCAAACCTCTCGACAGCCAGGGGCAGCGCGGAGTTCTCAAGGTCTTTTCAAGCGGTGAGATCCGCAGTAACTTCGGGAAACTGCTCAGCTTTTCCCGAAAGAGAGAAATTCTGGCAGAGGAATATTATGAATCGACAGAATTGACCCTCAATGGCTGGGTCGAAGAAGGACAGTCCCGTGTTCTGATGATTACCGATCGAGTCACCATCGACAATGGACCTCATCTGGGAGTCTGTGTTTCTCATCGCTATCCCTCTCTCCATCACAATCGGGAGAAGGAATTGGGAGAACTTGTTCAGCAGATAACCCAAATGATAGGACTCAAACAGGGGCCTCTCTATTTCCAAATCCTGGCGGGAAATAAGGGATTCCGGGTAAACGAGATTGCCTGTCGCCTCGGTGGGGCTTATGAAGATGAGTTTATCCCCTTTATGACTGGCGTACCACTAATGGATAATATGATTAATATGACTAGCGGTAAAAAATATCCACGTCCCGAGCAGAAAGAGATTGATTCTCACCTGAAGGGAAAGTTTCTCTCATTGCAGATGTTTTTTTCATCTCCCGGTATTCTGACTAGTCAGAAGGGGATGGACGATATTCTCGCAATGAAGGGAATTCTAGCAGGGCGTTTTCTTCTCTCTCCTCCTGTTTCTATTCAATCGAGAGAAAATTCTTCTCAGCGGGCGGGATTTTTTATCGTGACGGGTGATTCTCCTGTTGAAGTCAATCTCCGGATATCCGACTCTTATAAGATCTTGTCCATTGAAGATGAAAACGGGCATCAGATGTTGCAATTTTATGAAAGGATGTTGTTCCCCCTATGAAGAAATATTTAGTGATATTCACTGTTATGATAACTCTATTTTTTTCCGGCTGTACTAACAGGAAAGATGATCCGACCATTCGAATAGCAGAGCAATTCGGTCTTGCTTATGCACCTCTACAAATTATGAAAGAGAAAAAAATTCTTGAAAGAATCAATCCTAAAGCGAAAGTTCAGTGGTTGAAATTGGGCAATACCGCTGCCATACGAGAAGCGGTTCTATCGGGTGATCTCGACATCGGATTTATGGGTATCCCCCCTTTTCTTATAGCGCGAGATAAGGGTATGCCCTGGAAAATAGCTACGGGATTATCATCAGCTCCCCTGGGATTGGTTGTTCCTTCGGGGAAATACACCTCTCTCAGAGATTTTGGAGAACACGCGAAAATAGCTCTTCCCCAGCCGGGCAGTATACAGCATATTCTGCTGGCAATGGCCTGTGAGCGGGAAGAGGGTAATCCGGCATTGCTCGACAGACATCTTCTCTCTCTTAAGCATCCCGACGGGATGAATGCTTTGCTCTCCGGTGCTGTAGAAGGGCATTTCACATCTCCCCCTTATCTTTTTCTTGAAAGTGATCTTGATGATTTTGAAATACTCATAAGCGGCGAGAAAGCTATGGGAGAGCCTTTTACTTTCATCGTCGGCGGTGTAACTGAGGAATTTTATGGCGATAATCCCGTCCTGTACAATGATTTTCTTAAAGCTGTTCGACAATCTATCAATTTTATTAGCGAGAATAAAAATGAGACACTGGATATCCTTTCGGAAGTGTATTCAATGGAAAAAGATAAATTGCATGATCTCCTTTACAGGCCGGAAATGGATTTCGGGACGTCTGTGAAAGGTTTGGAACCATTTATTTCATTTATGCATCGAAATGGATATCTGGACCAAGAGCTCTCTCAGGAAAGTGTATTATTTTGAAAATCCGATTTCTCCTATGGCCCGCAGCGTTTATTCTTTTCTGGCAATTGCTTTATCTTCTCGAGATATTTCCTCCCCTTGTCTTTCCCTCCATTTGGGAAATCCTCAGGCAGACCGGAGCTGACCTCGCTTCGGGAGAGTTGATAAAGGGGACTCTATATTCCCTTTTGGTTATATTCGCCGCTTTTATTCCTTCACTGATCGGAGGATTTCTTATGGCTTTTCTCTCTGTGAAGTTCTCTTTTTCTGAGCGGATTACAGAAACAGCAGCCGCTTTAGCTCATCCTCTGCCGGGGATCGCACTTCTGCCCATCCTTATACTTTGGACCGGTCTCGGAATTCACATTATTGTACTAATAGTCATTCACTCTGTTCTGTGGCCTTTTTACATCAACATCAGAAGCGGGTTTAAAGACGTTCCCCGACTCTGGCTGGATTTTGGGAAAAATAACAGTCTCAATGGAAGAGAAGAGTTTTTATACATTCTACTTCCGGCGGCATTTCCCTCCATATTTGCCGGTGTGAAAATCGGCTGGGCCAGAGCCTGGCGAGCGGTTATCAGTGCGGAGATGATTTTCGGGACAATCGGAAGTGCCGGCGGACTGGGATGGTTTATCTACAACAAAAGGATTTTTATGGATACTCCGGGGATGTACGGCGGTGTTTTTTTTCTTATGCTCATCGGTTTGGTCGTAGAAACCTTCCTCTTCAGAAAAATAGAGAAGAGAACAGCTATTAGATGGGGAGGAACTCATGTCTCATCTTAAAGTCGAGAATCTATCCTTCTCCTATCCTGTCGGTGATGGGAGGCATATTGTTCTGGAAAAACTTGATCTCTCTGCAGATAAAGGGGATTTTATCTCAATATTGGGACCTTCGGGCTGTGGCAAAAGCACCTTGCTCCGTCTTTTATCGGGATTTTTGAGACCTGAAGAGGGACAGGTCACTCTCAATGGTTCAATTCTTTCCTCACCTTTTCCTGAGGGACAGATGATTTTTCAGGATACGAACCAGTTGCTCCCCTGGCTGAGTGTTGAAAATAATATTTTATTTCCTCGTTTCAGGTCTCTATTGGGATCTGCAGAAAAAAAACTTTCAGAAAATGACCGATTGCTTTTAGAAACTATTATGGATAAGACAGGATTACTTTCTTTTCGTCATCATTTTTCAGCACAACTATCCGGGGGATTGAAACAGAGAGTTTCGCTGGCAAGAGCCATCTTTGCTCAACCGCAGATTCTTTTTCTCGATGAACCTTTTGTCAGCCTCGATGCTCCTTCCCGTTACGAACTTCAGAATTTACTTCTCAATTTATGGAAAAAGGGAGGGTGGACTGTATTCTTTGTGACTCACGATATTTCCGAAGCTCTAATTCTCTCTGATAAAATGCTCTTGTTCACCGGCGACGGGAAAGGACCCCTGTTAATAACAAATTTTTTAGAATCTCCCAGAGATCCCCACAGCGAACAATTCAGGAAAGAAAAACTCCGACTCTACTCTCTTATCGATTCACTTTGAATATTTTAACTGACCATGGCTTACTGTAACGATAGGCGCTGATTCTCATAGCGTATGCGGGACTGTCAAAGCTATCGACCAGAGAACATTCGCTTTCGGTAAACTCTACCAGGTCGGGATACCAGTGTGCCGGATTTCCATAAATCACATTCCAGTAGGGGCGTTTGTTGTATATAAATGTTAGTTCTTCTGCAAAAATGATGTATTCAATATCTCTTGTCTCAATGTAGTCTCTCAAGCTCATTTCGTTCTCTTTGAGATATTGCAGGTTTCTCCAGTCATAATAATGTCCGTCGTCCATGGCGTACTCGCTGTACATATTGCCAAGGGCAACAGTTCCCGGTGGAATCAGCTGGTCCAGCTGTTCCGTGTAATGAGAAAAGCTTTCCACTTCCTTTGAAATCTCAACGATAGAGGAGAGGCACGTAAGAGCCATAAGGACAGGAGCAAAATATTTTACGATAGGTAAATCTATGATTTCAGCCCATAACAAGTAATAGAAGGGTAGGAGGAAGATGATGGAGGGCTGGCTGTATTTTCCGATAAAAACGAGAGCAATATTGATTCCCAGAAATCCGCAGATACTGATAATACCTCTTTTTCTAAAGAGGGCCGTTATAAGGAGCGGTAGAAAAAGCCCCATCTGTAGTCTTATATCGGGAGTGTAGTAGGTTCCACCACGTTGAAAAAAGAGCTTTTTGTAAAATCCCGGAAGTTTCAATATTTTCATATCGGGTGCATCGAGCACTCCCAGAGGTGCTCCATAGCTGCGGTAATCGCTTATAAAATTTCCATTGAAGTGTAAACTTATCAGTAAAAAGAGTGAGGTGAGTGCTGCAGCTGCTATAATAAATGCCGCACCTTCACCTGTTCTCCGCTTTTTTCTGATGATTTCTATCAGCAGGAATAATCCCACCGGCCAGGCAATTATAAAACTGTTGGGATGGAACCCTACAGCAAGACCTAGAATCATTCCGGTAGCGGCACCTCTCAGAATAGGCCTGATCCCTGTCGAAACTAATATATTCAGCATTATAAGCAACAGCAGGAGTAGGTAAATCTCCTGACGGGCAAAATGGGACATGTAGAGAAATTGAACATCTAGAGACATCCAGAGTACAAGTACCAAAGCAATAATTTTTTTATAACTGACAGTGAGAATTCTTGTTGTCAATCTATACATAAGAATGAGTGAAAATACACCACTTATGAGAGAGAGCAACCGAACTGTTTTCAAAGAGTAACCTAAAAGACCTATCGCACCTGCCTGTAGAGCGTGGAAGAGTATTTTTATAGCGTGGGGATTCCTTTCCTGGAGATCAAAAAAATCCTCTGTAGCCGCAGCAGATCTCTCTTCAATCATGGTGCGGCTCAGCCCGCTCAACCATGGTTCATCTGTATGGACGAAAGGGAATTCTGTAAGAAAGAGCAGGTTGGCGGCAAACCAGATTATGAGGTATATATAAAGGAGGTATTCTCTTTTTATACGCGATAACACTTTACTAAAGCATCCATTTGCGGTTTTCAGGACCAGATGTAACTGAGAACTTCTTCTCTCAGTTTGACAAATTCGGGAAGAGATTTTATTTCCCGGCTTCCCACATCTTTGTATTCAGTGCTGAAGGGTGTTTTTACCTCTTTGAGGATCTTTCCGGGAAGTTCCGACATGATATAGACTGATGTGGACAAGTAGATGGCTTCTTCAACACTGTGGGTTATGAGTATGACGGTCTTTTGAGTTTCGCGCCAAATCTTCAGCAGTTCATCCTGAAGGTGCTCTCTTGTGAGAACATCCAATGCACCGAAAGGCTCATCCATAAGCAGAATGTCGGGATCATTGGCTAGTATTCTCGCTATAGCCACCCTCTGCTGCATTCCCCCTGAGAGTTCGTAAGTTCTCATTTGGCTGAAGTCTGTGAGCTGAACCCTTTTGAGATTCTCCTGGACAACTTTGATTCTTTCCTGTTTTCCGATTCCTCTCATTTTAAGACCGAAAGCGACATTCTGTTCAACATTCAGCCATGGATAAAGGGCCGGTTTCTGAAAAACCACTCCTCTATCGCTACTAGGACCGTTCAAAGTAGTTCCTTTGTCCAATATGGTTCCCTCTGACGGAGAAAGGAATCCCCCGATGACATTGAGAAGCGTTGATTTACCACATCCCGAAGGACCGACAATGCTTATGAAGTCCCCCTGTTCCACAGTCATAGAGACATCTTTGACAGCGGACAGAGTTCCTTTTTTTGTCGTGAAATCAACTGAAATATTACTCAGTTCAAGCAGTTTATCCAAAGATTACTGCTCCATAGCCTGCTGAATAAATTCAGGTCGTATAGCCGCTTTAAAGGCATCCAGTTCAGGTGCCGAGCGGATTGTGTTCTGTGCAACCAGAAAGTCAGCTGTCGCTTTTAGAACTGAAGCGAGATCTCCAATATTGTCCATAACGCCCATGTAACTTGAGCTCAATTGATCCTCTCCTGAGAGAAGAACCAGGCTTTTCATCTGTCTGAGAGCTTCCTTCTGATCAATGCCGAACTGACGGCTTACAGCAGCCGCAGCTTCTGAACTGTTGTTTTTATAATAATCGACTGCTCTAATTTCTCCTGCCAGATACTGAACTAACAGTTCGGGGTATTTATCAACAAATCCTTTTCTCGCAACAGTAATGTCTCCTGTCAGATATCCGTTTTCGGAGAGTTTTCGAGAGTATATGAGTACTTCTCCATCACTTTCGAGCATTTTGGCCAGAGTCGGTTCCCAGATGAAACTACCATCAATGTCTCCTCTGTGCCATGCGGCGAGAGCATCTGGTGGCTGCATATCAAATATTTCGACAGTTTCCGGGTCAATCCCTTCCATTTCCAGTGCTGCCAGAAGATGATAGTGAGTTGTAGCTCCGAAAGGGACAGCAATTTTTTTACCAGCGAGACTTTTTAAATCTGTAATTCCTGCATCTTTTTTAACGACAAGGGCTTCATTGTCGCCGATTATATCGTGTATCCATATTACATCGAAGGGTACACTATTGGCTATTCCAGCGGCAATGCCGCTACTTCCGGAAAGACCTATATCGATAGAACCCGATGCCAGGCCCGTATTCAGTTCCGACCCGGAATTCACTTGAACCCATACAACGGGTATACCTGTTGATTCTTCAAACCATCCGAAATCTTTAGAGATTATTTGCCCATTGGGAATTGCCTGGTATCCAATGACAATCTTGTCCGGTGCTCCATCTGGATCGCTCCCGCCAGAAGCGGATAGACTGAAAATAGACATGCTCAATACCAATAATGTGAGAAGAGATTTTTTCATTTTCATATAGTTTCCCTTTATCCTTTCCCTTTCCAGGGTATGATTAATCTTTCTGCGATTCTGATCAATCTGTCCAGTATTATTCCTGTAATCCCCATGACTATTATGCCCATAAACATAACATCGCCTCTCAGGAATTTTCCTGCATCGAGCACCATCCATCCAATTCCGGAGGTTGCTGCAACAATTTCAGAAGAAACCAGTGTTGTGTAAGTAAAGCCAATACTGACTCTCATTCCCGTAAAAATACCGGGCAGGCAGGAGGGGAATATAACATGACTGAATATTTTTAGATTTCCCGCCCCTAGAGATTGGGCTGTCTGAATCCTCTCTAAAGGTACAGTCGCAACAGCGGACATGGCGCTGATGGATAAAGGGGGGAATGCTGCCAGAAACAGCAGTGTTATTTTTGATTCGTTTCCAATCCCGAGCCATATAACAAGAATGGTGTAATAAGCCAACGGAGGGAGAGGGCGGTAGAATTCCACAATGGGATCAAAGATAGCTTTTACCTTCCAGTTATATCCCATAAACATACCCAGCGGTATGGCGATAATACAAGCCAGTAAAAAACCGGAAATGACGCGAAAAAGACTGTCACCGAGATGATGAAGAAGAGTCCCCCCTCTGTAACCGGTGAGAGAAATTTCGAGAAAAGAGTCGAGAACACTCGCCGGTGACGGGATAAAATACTCAGGGAAGATCTTCATTTCCGCAACGACGTACCACGTTAGGAAAATGACTAATACAGTGGAAATTGAAAGAGATAATTCTATTATTTTTTTTTTCTTATAATTATTCATTTTGGTTTACAGGTGCCGCTTTTAATTACGGCACCCAATTCTTAATTTACACAGCTGTCGCTGGTCATCTTAGCCACTTTGTTTCCGATTATACCACCGGCAACGAGGAATACAAGAAAAATCCAGCCTGAGAGAGAGAAGTTTGCAATAGGAGTATAAAGCGCACCCACATTACAGCCATTGGCCAATCTCGTTCCGAATCCCATAAACAGACCGCCCATAGCGAAGAGCAGAATTTCCTTGGGTTTGATCTTTATCTCCGAAAGGAATGTCACTTTAAAGGTTCCTGCCAAAAGCAGTGTTATCAGTGTTCCCAGAACAATACCTATATTCTGAACAGAAACAGGATTGGCAAAAATAGAGGTTTCAAAGAATCCGGTTGAGAAATGTGTAAATGACGCGAGAGATTCAGATGAAACTCCAAAAATCATTAGAACCTTTCCAAACCAGAATCCGTATATTGTCGATGCACCCCATCCGGCTTTTGTCACACCCATGAGTAATGAGAAAACAACTGTGATAACAATTGCACCTGTTCTCATTTTCCATGGTCGGACAAATACCTGCTCATAGGTTTCACGACTCAGCAGTTTAAAAGGTTTTTCACTTTCTACTATGCTGTCCTGTTCTATTTCAGAGCCGACTCCTGTAAATGTACCTTTCGCTTTCTGCTTGTCTTCATATTTTCTCGAAAGATATATAACGATTGCCGCAAGGACAGCTGTTAGAAGAATTGCTCCGAGATAACCGCTCATTCCATCCCACATAAACCAGTCGGGAAAGTATACTCCACCGGAGAGCTGTTCTCCTGTGACAGAAGAAAACCATGAATCAGTGACCCAGGAGGCTGTTTTCTGTACAGGGAATCCGATAAATACACCGAAGGCGAAGAAAATCAACGTGGTAATTGCTCTGGGAAGCCCTGTCACAAGGTCTGTGAGAACCCCTGAAGCGCAGCACGAGGAGAAAGTCATTCCGAATCCGAAAAACAATCCTCCCAGAATTAAACCGAAGTTAATGGGATTGACCCATAATTTGTAAGTTGTCGCATCAGTACCATAGAGAAAGGCTACCGAAATGGCAGCAGTTCCCAGAAACATCCACATAAGGATTCTCATCAATTTTGATGATCCTGTTCTGTAGGGTCTGTTTACACTACCGGCAAACCCCATAAATGCTCTTGTCAAAGCATAACCGAAACCGATTCCCGCAAGGAGTCTGATATACAGCATTTGCGTACCCAGAAAAGCTCCTCCGAAGATCAGGATAAGCAAAACAAGAACAAATCCTATAATGTTTTCCAATTTATTATTCATGTGATAGTCCTTTTTTCCTAATCAAAATTATAGTCAGTCAAGATCGGTTTTCTATTCAATGATTTATCATTGTAGAATTCGTGGAATGATACTCCCATAAATCCCCCGGAGACGTTGAAGACATTATCAAAGCCCAGGTTCTGCAGGGCCAGTACGGCATTGTAACTTCTCTGGCCGCTTCTGCAGTGCAGATAGATTGGCTTGTCTTTGGGGAATTCATCCAGTCGGTCTCTGAACTGACTTAGTGGAATATTCACTGCCGTGTTGAGGTGAGAAAGTTCGTATTCATATTCCTCTCTCACATCAAAAATAGCCGCGCCCTCTTCTACAAGCTTTCTCACATCATTTACATACACCTGTCGGAAGTCGTCATGAAGTAGGTTTGTCGCAACATATCCGGCAAAGTTAACAACATCTTTGGCTGTTCCGAATGGAGGCGCATAGCAGAGTTCAAGGTCTTTCAGATCTCTGATTGTTCCGCCGAATTTAATGACAGTGGCAATAACATCGATTCTCTTATCGACATTTCCCTTTCCGATCGCCTGAGCTCCCAGAATTCTTCCAGTGGGTATTTCATAAACCAGTTTGAAATGCATGTTTTTACTTGAAGGCATTAGCCCCACTTTATCTCCGGGAATGATCCGAACATAATCAAAGTCTACATTGAGTTTGGAACTTTTTATGAAGTCAGCAGTTAGTCCCG
The DNA here is from genome assembly GCA_016744925.1 of Spirochaetaceae bacterium. Lineage (GTDB taxonomy): Bacteria > Spirochaetota > Spirochaetia > DSM-2461 > DSM-2461 > Spirochaeta_F. Next base: position 1,326 of record JADGDJ010000066.1, on the reverse strand, counting down.
TTGAAGCGGCATTGTAATCAAATACTTTTAGAATAGAAGATCCGATATAACCTCTGTTGTCGATACACTGTTTATTTATATGGTCGGCAACTCCTCTGGCCTGTTTTTGTGCGGGACCGGCAAGGGGTAGTTTGAAATAACAATTATTGAGATAACTGTAAACTTCGATAGCATCTCCGACAGCATAAATATCCTTGTCGATGGTTCTATAGTTCTGATCTACTTTCATCGCTCCGGTTTTTCCCAGTTCCAGGCCTGACTGTATCGCCAAATCTGTTTCGGGGGAAACTCCGATTGCCATGACAATTACATCGGCATCAACTTTTTTCCCCGATTCGAGTACTATCGTATTCTCTTCAAAGGATGTCACCTTGTCGTTGAGGATAAGATGAACGCCCTGGTCGTAGAGTTCTTTATGAAGGATCTGAACCATGTCGTAGTCTAGAATTCTGAGAATCTGAGGCATCGCCTCTACCAGAGTTACGTTGTATCCCGCTTCTTTGAGGTTCTCAACAGTTTCAATACCGATGAATCCACCACCGATAACGCTTATATTTTTCACATTCTCTGCGTGAATCGCTTTGCCCAGTTTTGCAATATCGACTACATTTCGGATTGTGAATGATTTTACTTTGTCTAATCCCGGGATGGGAGGAACAATCGGTTTACCACCGGGAGACAGAACAAGCTTGTCGTATGATTCTCTATATTCTTTTCCGGATTTGAGATCTTTAACAGTCACTTCCTTAGAAGATCTGTCTATAGACACTACTTCATTGTCTGTTCTCACATCCAAATTGTATTGCGTTTTAAATAGTTCTGGAGTCATCAAGACAAGATCTTCGGATTTTTCGATCATTCCGCTCAAGTGATATGGTAAACAGCAGTTTGAAAAAGAAACATCCGGGCCTTTTTCAAAAATTATTATCTGATCTTCTTCACTGTGTCTTCTCAATCTTGCAGCTGCAGATGCCCCACCGGCAACTCCACCGACAACTAAAATTTTTTTTGCCATTTTGCGTCTCCTTAAAGAACTAAAAATTTATAGATACTTATTTATGTATATATTGTTACTTATATCAAAGTAACTATAATGACTGTCGGATTTCAAGGCTTTATCCATGAAATTTTAAGAAAAAAGAAAACCAGACCTAAAAGTTTTTTTTTACAAAAAATTACTTTAATTATTAGTTACTTATTTTTGGGAACTATATTGACAATAATTTAAGATTGGTGTTAATTTTTTAACATATAAAAATCGAGTCAAGGAATATCATAAAATGAATATATATAAAAAACCTTTTATTTTTATACTAATATCTATAC
>JADGDJ010000323.1 GCA_016744925.1 Spirochaetaceae bacterium | reverse complement strand
GTTTACAAACAGTAGATGAGCTAATTGTATTTAACAATCTTGATATATCTGCTGAATATCAAATTACTAAACGTGATCCCGGTGGAGCAACATCTACCAATGTCGTTACCATCTTTCGCAGAGATCAGGAGAATAAATTCCTGATTCTCGTTCTCGAACCTGTAATCGACAAAGGAAAGGGATATTTAAAAATTGATAATAATCTTTGGTTATACGATCCTGTGGGCAAAAATTTTACCTTCACCAGTGCTAGAGAACGTCTGCAGAATTCCAGTGCCAGAATCTCTGACTTCACTCGGTCAAACTATTCCCTTGACTATCAGACAGTCAATTCCTACACGGAAAAACTCGGTGTTTGGGATTGTACAGTCCTCGAACTGGAATCTATAAATGATGAGGTTTCCTTCCCCAAGGTCAAAATGTGGGTTTCTGATGACAACCTCATCCGAAAAATGGAAGACTACAGCCTTTCGGGACAGAAAATGCGTGTTACAGCTTATCCGCAATATCAAAAAATTGGAGATAAGTGGCTACCAGTTAAAATTGTAATGCTCGATTATTTCAAATCAAGAATCATTAATGGTAAAACTGAATATGAAAGGACAATGATTACGATCAGTAGACCTTCAATCGCACAGCTGCCCGATTCTCTCTTTACTAAAGAATATCTGGAGAGAGTAAATCAATAATGTTTAATCGTTTTTTTACTATACTACTCTTTCTTCTGTTACCAGTCTTGTCCTTTTCACAGGAATCCGGATCTGATAATTCAGACGATCTAGAAAACCTCGACGATCTATTTGCTGCCCCGGAAGAAGACATTGTTGTTGAAGAACCGGTAGTTGATAATCGCTCTCAATTCGAGACGTCTGAGAAATTTAAAATATCCGGGCAATTCAATGCACTGGCTGCAATTGCTGCCGGTTGGACAGACTGGACCTTTTTCAATGATGTAGAAGAAGATTTTGAACCAGACGCTGGATTTGGAGCAGATTTTAAAGTAAATCTGGATATCCGCCCGGCACCACAATTGAATATATTTGCCAGTGTATACACGGAGTTCGATCCTTATTCTCTCCTGGAAGATTCAAATGATTCAACAGAAGCGGCTTTTACAATCCCCGCATTTGAAGACCTCTATTTTGATTATATTCTTTCAGAAACTCTCTATTCCCGCATTGGAATGTTTACTATGAACTGGGGCCAGGGACGTTTTTACACTCCCGGTGATCTTATGAAAGATAGCTCCGATTCATCTCTGAACTTTCGATTTTCTCTGCCGGCATTGTCTGGATTTTCCTTTGTCCTCCTGTCTAATAGTTTAACTAGTTACAAAGATTTTACTTATGCGGGAAAGGTAGATCTTGTTTTTGGTGAAACCATGATCAGCCCCGGTGTTTCATACGATGCCGTAGATGGTCTTTCCACATTACTCTCTTTTAAACAGGTTATATTCAAAACAGATATTTCCATAGATTTTACAACAGACATAAGGAATTCACTTCTTCAATCAACTTATGTCGTTACAGGGTTCTATCACAATTGGGAATCGGTTGATTTATATGGAGAATATCAGTTCAGTTGGCTAAGGGCCGGGGGATTTGGTCATGAAGCCAGTATTGCTACTCTTTGGAAAAATCCCTTTGGTGCGCCATTCAATTTCGGAGCACAGCTTGAACATTATTTCGATGATATGTCCGGTACCTTGACCTTGGGTATATCTCAGAACATAATCCCTTTTGTGAATCTTAAAGTCGGCTTACCCATAGTTTATGGCGAAGATGACTCGTTAGCAGTTCAGAATAATGATGATGATTCGGGACGACGTTTTACTCTTGCAGTAGCTCTGTCCCTATCAGCCAGTTTTTAATTAACTTTACTATTCTCCACAACAGCACCATCTTTTAAACGGATAATATGATCGGCTATATCAACAATAGTCTGATCATGGGTTGAAAAAATAAAGGTTGTCTGCAATTCCCTGTTTATTTTCTTCATCAGGTCGATAATTTCCTCTCCAGTCTTACTATCCAGGTTCGCTGTCGGTTCATCAGCCAGAACAATCTGAGGCTGTGTAGCCAGTGCTCGTGCTATTGCCACCCTCTGTCTTTGCCCACCGGATAATTCATTGGGTCTGTGTTTTTCCCGTCCTTTTAATCCCACCTCTTCAATCAAAAACTCAATAAATTCTCTCTTGTCTTTCGGCAGCTTTAAGCCCTTGTTCCCATTTTTCAGTAGTAGGGGGAACTCAATATTCTCAACGACATTCAGTGTTGGCAGTAGGTTGAAAGACTGAAATATAAAACCGATGGAAGAACGTCTTATTAAAGTCAGTTTTTTTTCCGGTAGTTCATTGGTTACTACGCCATCAATGGTAACGACTCCATTTGTGGGGACGTCTATACAGCCCAGAAGATTGAGTATTGTTGATTTTCCCGACCCCGAAGGTCCGACGATGGAGACAAAATCTCCTTTCTCGATTTCAAAGTCAACACCACGTAGGGCATGAACTTCTGTCTTGCCCAGGTGATAGGTTTTTCCAACATTTTCTAACTGTATAATAGCCATATAACCTCGATAATTTAAACTGAATTCATCTTATCAATATAATCCTAAGCATGACAAGAATAATAAACCCTATTCATATCATTTGAGTTTTAAATGCTTAATGTTAACAATAGTTTAATTTATATATATACACTATGAAATATTTAAGTAAACATTTATAGATAAAAAATAATAGATAAAATTTCCCCTATTGAGAAACTTGTGCTAATCTTTAAATAGATAGGCAACGAAAGGGGTTTTTATAACAACTGAACTAAAGAAACATGTCCTGCAAACCGGGGCTTTCCATTAATATTTAAAAATAAACATGTAATAATTTTTCACAGCGTCCTTGAAGTCAGTTGTCGAAATAACCCCTCAAAATATTATGAAGGAGTTATTTCTATGGAGAAAAAGAGTTGTAACTGCAACTGTAACCACGAACCGACTGACGCTGAGATGATCCAGAGTCTGGATCACATCATCGAAGGTTTTGAAGGCGTCCTGGGGGCATTGATCCCCGTTCTTCAATCCGCTCAGAACCTCTTCGGGTATTTGCCCGAAATTATCCTCAAACACATCAGCATTACCATGAAAATCCCCTACAGTGAAGTTACAGGAGTGGTCTCTTTCTACTCCTTTTTCTCAACAATTCCCCGTGGAAAAAATATAGTCCGTGTATGCCTGGGGACCGCTTGTTATGTCCGCGGCGGTAAGGATGTCCTTCAGGGGTTTAAAGATCAGCTTGGAATTAATGTGGGAGGTACAACAGAGGATCGTGAGTTTTCACTTGAGGTCGGACGATGTTTCGGAGCCTGTGGTCTGGCTCCCGTAGTCATGATCAATGATGATGTTCATCAGCGTGTTAAACCGGCAAAACTGAGAGAAATCCTCAATTCCTATAAATCTATAGAGGAGGTGGTTCACTCATGAGTTTGAAAAAAATTACATCAGTCGATCAATTAACCACTATTAGAGATCTGGAAAGGGAAAAACTTGATACCAATAAAAGCAAAACAGAAGTTTTTATCTGCGGTGGTGGTGGATGCATCGCTTCCGGTTCACTCGAGCTTAAAGCATCGATGGAACAAAAGATAAAAGATCATAATCTAGATGTCTCAGTCAAACTTACAGGTTGTCTCGGACCATGCTCCAAGGGACCTGTTTTAAAAGTAAATCCCGATTCAGTCATATATGAAAATGTGAGAAATGAAGACATCGAGCACATCGTTCTCGATCATCTGAAAGAGGGGAAAGTTGTTGAATCCCTTACATGGAAAAATGAGTCCGACGGCATTTCCATCACAAAAGCCGAAGACATTACATTTTTTAAAGATCAGACCCCTTTGGTTCTCAGAAACTGCGGTTCCATAGATCCCGCTGAAATTTATGATTATATAGGCAATGAG
>JADGDJ010000322.1 GCA_016744925.1 Spirochaetaceae bacterium | reverse complement strand
GGGCATCACTGGTAAGAAAAAGAAACCCACTGTCTCTCTTTACATCCAGGGTACTGTTTAAAGTGTATCCATTAGGAGTGCTGAAATTTTGTAAAGTCAATTGACCCGATGGAAAAAATGAATCGGTCAGAATATCTCCAGAGAATAGTATTCTACCCTCTTTTGTTCTCAAATTGAGTGATCGTATATTGATCTGATCACTGTCTCCGGTCAAATCTGTATTAATTAAAATATTTCTATTGAAGATTTCTTCATTGATGTTGATTTGGGCATTGAGTGAATACAAAAGAGATCCCCTGTCTCTACCCAGCATTATTGAGCCATCTCCAGTAATTTCAGATGAACTATAGGGAGCTACTGCAAGGAGAGTTTCTTTAAAGCGGAGAATGCTATCCGGTCTGAATTTTTCAGCATTAAAATTTATGACAAACTCACCTCTGGAATATTCGTACCTCAATGCGAGATCAATAAAACTGTCATCTTGAACTTTTCTAATTTGAAGATCTTCAGCAGATGAAATAATTTGAAATGTCTGATCCTTTAGATCAACAATATTAGAGTTGAATCCCTTTGTTTTTACAATAAAATTAAGAGTATCAAAATATTCTCCCAGGCTTCCCTTTAGTGATATTTTACTATTGAGATTTTTTAAAAGAGAGTTCTCATCTATAAGATTCAGATTGAGCTCACCGTTAAGTTTAGTTTTATAGGCATCACCTTCCGGAGTAAGAGACACAATGAGATTCTCAGCTCTTAATGTACCGACTGCAGTTTCAATAAGAACATCGATATTTCGTCCGGAAATAACCGTTTTTAAAGGAAATAGAGAATATGATAATTCTCTATCATTTTCTCTCGTAAACAAAGCCAGCAGCTCTTCATCTCGCTGCTGGTTTATATACAAAGATGAATTACTAATATTAATTTTTTTGACAGCCTGTAGAGGTGTTAAATCAGCATCTTTCTGAAAAAAGTAAAAAGGCGAATAGAATGCCTTAAACGATTTTATTTCTGCCAATTTGATACTTTTCTTTTTGTCTTTATAAATGACTAGATCTTTTATACTGATAAAACTAAATATGGATGGAGATATTGAGTGATAAGTAATTTCATAATTGATTGAATCTTCTAATTCTGAGATAAGATCTGCTTTGAACCTATCCATCTTTTTATTAGTTTCTTCCATCAGTGGTTTTGCAGAGACAGCAGTGATGATTATTATCAGAGATAAAAATATCAACTGAATAATGTGTATTTGTTTATCTCCAGTCCTAAGCAATAACCTCTCCAATGCTAACTACAATATACCACCAGTAACAATATTATCGTTCCATTAGTGCATAAGTTTTATGTTTTCTGATATTCAGCCTTCTAATATAAGAGCTTAAGATTAAAAATAAGTTACAAAATATTTTTTTGACTTGGACTGAACAGCCATTTTTCTTTAATATACTATTTATGAAAAATGAAATATTAAGTGGATTTATTGTCATAGAAGGGCTTGACGGCTCTGGAACGACAACTCAACTGAACAATTTAACCGATTATTTAACTTCAAACAATATAAAGCATAAAAGAACTTTTGAGCCCACAGACATGAAGAGCGGTCTTTTCCTCCGCAAAGTTCTCTCTGGAGAGATCCCTCTGGAACAGGAAACAATTGCTTATCTCTTCGCTGCTGATAGAAATGAACATATTTATGGTAAAAATGACGGTATTATCTCTCAACTAATAGAGAATAAATATGTCATTTGCGACCGTTATCTCTTTTCATCCATAGCCTATCAGTCCATCGATGCAGATCCCCAGCTGGTAATGGATTTGAACATACGTTTTCCATTGCCTGAATATCTCATATTTATCGATGTTCCAGTTGAGGAATGCCAGAGAAGACTCAACATGAGAGATTCTCAGAAAGATATATATGATGATATAAACTATCAAAAAAAAGTACTCGATTATTACAGAGAGTCAATGGAGTATTTTAAAGACTCAAATATGAAAGTTATACACATAGACGGAACTAAAAAACCTGAAGAAATTACAGAAGAAATAAAAAGCAGGATCTTTTAGTTTTATATTTATCCCGAATCTTACGATAATATTAATGTGAAAAAAACAGTACTGCTTTTGCTATTGGGGGTTACTTTGATCAGCCCTCTTTCTGCATACAAGATATTGTATGCAGAGCAATTTTATCGACTATACCACACTCACCTCTATCAGTATCCCGACGATTCTGCTGAAAATATTTACTATTTAGGGATGGCGCTACGTTCGGATTTTGCCAATCCTCTCAATGCTTTAGCAGAAATAAAGAATGAAAATGAGTGGGAAAAATATCGCTATCTGTTCTATATGCATGTCAATCTGAAGATTATAGACAGCTATATAAAAACGGCTGTGAAGTTTGACAGACAGGAAGCTTTTTTTTACAACGCTCCCTGGAAAGAAGCCAATATTGACAGCTTGAACAAAGCCAGAGAATGTTATGTTTACGCCCAGAATTTTTGGGATGACGCACAGGAGTGGTCTGAAAAAGCTTCTGCTCCAAAGTTTGCATGGATGTTTATTGAAGATATACAGTACTGGGAAGATGAAAACTACCGGATTCAGGATGGCGATCTCGATTATGGAGCAATTCTTGTGCGACAGATAGAAAGAGTTGATAGAATTATTGCAGAATTTGAAGCAATGGATGAAAATACATATTAATGAACAAACATAAAACCATATTAGTTTCTTGTCATATACAAGATTCACCTCAGGCGATTCCCCTCGCCGCTTCCTTACTAAAATCCTATTGGGGTAGTAAAGAAGGCCTGAAAATATCAACGAAAAATTATTATTCAGGAAAAGATCCCCTCGCTGCAGCGGAAGAGATTCTCAAAGAGAACCCCGATAGTGTGGGATGCTCGATGTATATCTGGAACAGGACTTTTTTCGAACAGCTTGTTGTGAATCTAAAGGATTTGAAAGAAGATCTGATAATTTATGCAGGGGGAGCTGAAGTAACAGCATCCTGGAAATCACTGAACGATAATGATAATTTCAATTTTCTCATTCGCGGCGAGGGTGAAATCCCCTTTTCGAACCTTATGAAAAACATTATCGATAAAGAAATCCCTCAACCGGATAAAATTCTACCTCAGGATCATATCCAGAATCTCAATGAAATCCCTTCACCCTTTCTCACAGGAATTCTTGATCCAAAAGACTGGGATGGCTTGTTGTGGGAATTATCCAGAGGATGCCCTTTCAATTGTTCATTCTGTTCTGAATCCAGGGGGATTAGTGGAGTTCGCTATTTTGATGAAAAAAGAATAGGTGAAGAGCTCCTGTTCTTCGAAGAAAATGCCGTTGATCAGATATTTGTTCTCGATCCCACCTTCAATATCACTACAGAACGGGCTATGAAAATTATATCACTCATAAAAGAACATGCACCTTTTATTCACTACACTTTTGAGGTCCGGGCAGAATTGCTCAATGATGAATTGGCACAGGCTTTTTCCGAAATACATTGTTCACTACAGATAGGCCTACAGAGCGTACATAATGATGTGTTGCTGAAGCTGAATCGGAATATTAACCAGGATGATTTCGCTCAAAAAATCAATTTACTCAATCAGTATGGAGCCGTTTTTGGACTGGATCTCATCTTTGGTCTACCTGGTGATACACTGGAGGGTTTTCTTGAAAGTCTGGATTATGCTCTATTCAGAATTCCGAATCACCTGGATATGTTTCGCCTTTCAGTTTTTCCAGGAACTGAATTATACGACAATGCCTCTGAATTAGAATTGGTTTTTATGGATTCTCCCCCCTATCAGGTATTACACACACCGGGATTTGAGGAAGAGAATCTTTTGCAGGCAGAGAATATCTCCCGTGCAGTAGATCTCTTTTACAACAAAGGTAGATCTGCACCGTGGCTTTTATCTGTGACAGAGTTTCTCGAGCTAAAA
>JADGDJ010000065.1:2396-19557 GCA_016744925.1 Spirochaetaceae bacterium | reverse complement strand
GAATTATCTCCCAAGTTCCCGATCGCTCGATCAGTTTATTTCCCAGTTGCGAAAAAAAATAGAAAATGATCCAGCGCATCCTCTGCTGATACAGACCATTCCTACAGCAGGATATCGCCATCCAGAACAAATATGAACATTCTGTTTTAACCCTGAACTTTCGTTGGTAAGTAAAATTTATTTCTCTATATTCATTTCAAGTAGAGAAATCTCTTCTCATTACTAGGCTCAATTCTTCGGATCTTAAAATCCTGTACAGAAAAAAATAACAATTATCAGCAATTGATGTGTTAAATAATCAAACACGAAAAAGGAACTCACCAATGACCAATTTCAATATGATTATGCTCCTACTCCTATTTAGTACTTCGTTTACGATCTGGGGCGAAGATCTTGAACAACTAACTATGGATTACAATTACAATGTGCTGCAGAAGCTTCTGGAAAATTCTGAGACTCTTGAATCATCCTATAGAAAAGAGATTGCCTATCGACTATTCTGGGTGCTGGAACAGACAAATGCTCCACAGGACAAGCTCGAACAAAGAGCATTGCAGGCAATAGAATATATTGAAAAAGAATTGACACAGGGAGAAATAAGCGCAGAAAACTACTTCAGATTGGCACATTTATACAATGCAATGATAAGCGATGCTTCATCATGGATGAAATACAATTCGACGAAAGACGAATATCTTAAACTCAGTCTGCGTCTGGACCCGACCTATAAAAAAGCACTGATTTTCCATGCCCGCATTCTGATTATGTTTCCTCCCAATGCTGGAGGAAACATTGCAGAAGGATTTACACTTCTCGATGAACTGAGAAATAAATACCCTAGGGATCCTGAGATTCTGATCCTCTACGCGGAATATTTCCTTGGCAATAAAAACTATGAACTTGCTAAAGAGTTATACAGAGAAATTCTAAATATCGTCCCCGGACACTTTAAAGCTGGAAAAAAAATTACAGAACTTATTCAAATTGAGAAAAATCTGACAATCGGAAAAATAACAATTCTTAATAAGACAAAAACAAATACAGACAGCAAATTAATATCAATTAAGGAATGGGAAGGAGAGATCTACAACTGGGACAGCATAAGTGAAATCCGGGAAATAGCCCATTCCCTACCCTCCATTACGGGAGTGGAAATTGAAACTCGGGAATTAGAAAATAAAATTGTGGACTTGAATTTGACTCTCAGTGAAAATAACACGAAAGTGATTGGTCTTTTGGGGGGACTTTCGTTGACAAATAGGGCGGACGAGTCGCTCTCTGTCGGTGGATTCCCGGCGCTATTGTATCTGGACCAGAATTTTCTGGGTTCAGGCAATACATTCATGATGACATTCGGAGGAGTCTTTTTGGGTTTGGATCTGACCTTTAACCATAGACCTCAGTTTCCCTTTAACCTGAATTTTCATATAGACGGATTATTTGTTCCCATGGATTACAATTTTAATGCAGATGCCGTGGAAACTGATTGGGATGTCAAAACACCATTCTTCAATTCATCGGTCACTCTTGAAAAAGCAACAGAAATCGGATTACTCATGTCGACCACTCACAATCTCAAAATGAATTATTTCTCCGGAGGGAAATCGGGATTCACTGGTCCCGAAAATAATTTAACCTACACGGGCAATGTTCATTTGGAGTTCTCGACCATCGAAAACAATATGCCCAGCTTTTTTTCTCCTCCGACTGGGTTTTCTATCTTTTGTTCCCCCTCCCTTATATTCAAACCATCTTATGAGCCCTGGGGTTCCGATGGCAACCTTTATTATCATGATAATCGACCGGGTGGACTTTTAACTACAGGCATAGAGTATTACCGGACTATTTCTAATTTTCTAAACATCGGGGGCTCCTTGACTCATCTGGGAAGCCTAAACATATACGAATCGGAAAAGTGGGAAATCGGACAGACAAACATGCTCTCTTTCGGTCCCAGACTCAGCGGATATTATCCCGGGGAATACCGATCGGAAAGTGCTTTAATCATAAACCTAAATGGCTGCGTCCAGGTGATTCCCAACACATTTTCCCTCTTTGCAAAACATGATCTTATGTATGAAGTTGACAGAGATTTTTTCCGCCAGGGAACAGCGATCGGATTCGCATTTAATTTCCCCCATCAGATTGAATTCAGCCTGGAAACCGGTTTTGCATGGAATGCCGAAAGAGAAAATGGGATCGGATGGTCTGTGCAGCTGGGTCTGTCCAAGTATTTTATGAGATAAACCTTATTCGATATATTATTGACCATTAACATGTGTATTGAGTACTATCTGAGTATGTGGTGTAATAATCTTTCTAAATCAATTTTGACCGGATTTCTGATCCTTATACTGTTACCATCCTGTCTTGTCCCTGATGAAGAGATTGTACAGGAGGAAATAATCGTTAAAGTACTTCCCCCTGAAGAGTTCATCATCCCTACGGATTTTGATTTCGAAGGTACAATCGCCACATGGTCCGGTTTCAGTCCAGCCGCAGCTTCTATCACATTCGACGACGGAACTTATGATCAGTATGCTGCCGCTTTTCCAATTCTAGAAGAAATCGGCATTAAGGGAACCTTTTATCTTGCGGCAAAGTTAATCGATGAGGGGATGTGGAATGACAATGGGACTATGAGACAAATGATGAACTGGTCCAATGCAGCAGAAATAGCCGCTGCGGGCCATGAAATCGGGAGTCACAGCATGAATCATATGGATTTGACTGCAAGCGGAGTGGATCTGGAACAGGAGCTTAAGGGAAGCCGCGATTTTCTTGAGAAGAACCTTTCCGGTGTTAAAGTGGAAACCTTTTGCTGGCCTCATTGGAGAGAGAACACAGAATCCCTCTCTGCTGCATCTAAATACTACCTATCCGGTCGGTCGGGAAATGGATTGATAAGTTATTACTACAAACGAAAAGGGGGAATTCCCTCTAATCCACCTTCGGATATGTACAAAGTAAACGCACTGGGGATTCTCATTTCTCAAGAGGAAGAACAGTGGAAAGCCGTCATTGATGATGTCCTGGAGAAGGGTTCTTGGTTTGTCTCCTCCTACCACGGTGTGGATAATGGAACTTTGTCTGACAGTCAAATGGGTTGGAATGCCCTCAATGATAAGGTTTTCAGAAAAACAGTGCTCTACCCTGTTGAAAAGGGATTCTGGGTGGATACTTTTGCCCATATAAGCAAATACATATACCAGAGAGATGCCGCTGTCCTTAGCATTAGAAACAGAAAATACTTTATTGAAATGTCCCTGGACGATCAAATGGACGACAAGATATATGACCAGAAGATATCTCTAAGCCTCAAGAAACCGGAAAACTGGCCAACTGTTATAGTTCTCGATAACATGGGGAGAGAAATCCCTTTTAAAACTGATGGAACATTGCTTTTTATTGATATTTTACCTGATAGCAGTGTTATCGAGATAAAACCTTATTGACTGAATTTAAATAGCCATTAAAATATAGATGATAGATTGTTAATTTCAGAACAGGAGGGGGGATTCATTGGTGACAGAAAAAATAGGTGAAGGTCTTGTAAGGATCGGAGCCATGACAGAAGAACAGAGAAACGAGGTCATTGAAAAACAAAACGCCGGTGATGAGAGGATGTTCGGAGAAGTGGCAATCGAATTGGAATTTATCAACGATGAAATAATAATGGAGTACATTAACTCCCGATTTACATAAAATAAGCAGGCTGTGAACCTGCTTATTATTGCTTAGCTCTTTAAGGAATCTTTTAATACAATCCTTTATCCACAATTAATCTCATTATGTAGGTTACCAATTCCAAATTCAATTCATCGGCACAGGCATTGACTACAGTTCTGACATAGATCCAGTCATCCTCTTCGAGGGGGTCGTTGGTTTCATCATATTCACCGTTGAACAGTTCAACAATATCTGATAAAAGTTGCGCCGAATCAAATAGGTTTTCACTATCGCTGCAATATTTGAAAAAAAGGTCATCGCAAACCGATTGAGAAACGGGCATATTTTTATAGAGAAGATCCTTAATATCACCTTCAACATTTTCTGTTTTCTGAGAATAGAAATTCTTTTTTATTTTTTTAATTCCTCTGTAGAAGAGAGATTCCATATGTTTCACCTCATTAAAATTGAATAATCATCATATATTTTTTTAACACATTATGATATAGTTCCATATGCAATTCAGCATTTTTGGAGGACACAGTTGAGCGATTACATTAGACCTAGCTGGGATGATTATTTTATGGAGGTCTGCGAGGCCATCTCCAAAAGAGCAACCTGTGACAGAGGCAGAAGCGGTTGTGTCATAGCCAAAGACAAACAGCTTTTGGCAACGGGTTATGTGGGAGCACCTCAGGGATTACCCCACTGCGACGAAGCGGGACATCAGATGAAAACTATGATCCACGAAGACGGTCATGAGAGTCATCACTGTGTCAGAACCGTTCATGCGGAACAAAATGCCATATGCCAGGCAGCTAAAAGAGGTGTTTCCATCGAAGGCGCCACCCTCTATTGCCGGATGACACCCTGCCGTACCTGCGCCATGCTCATTATCAACTGCGGGATTATCCGCGTTGTCTGCGAGAAGAAATACCATGCGGGAGCCGAATCAGAAGTGATGTTTCGAGAGGCGGGTGTGACATTGGAGTACGTCCATGATGAGGTTCAACAGTATACGAACCAGTAATAAATATTATGCAAGCTGTGCTTGTATTCGTTTATTGTTCGAAGCTGCGAGTCTCGCTTCTCATGTCCATGATGAGGTTCAGCAGTATACCAATCAATAGAGCAAAAAAAAGCTGATCCGCTTTGCAGCGATCAGCCTATACTCTTTCTTTATTTGGGAATCCTGTATTTTCTTTTGTCCTTTTCTTCGTGTTCTCTATAGTAAATGGCAATATTCCCCACTACTCTCACAAGGACAGATTCGGTTTTTTCCGCAATAACCTTTGCCAGATCATACCGGGATTCCTTAAAATCTATAAATTTGACTTTGATGAGCTCATGTATGCTCACAGCTTCATTAACAGCTTTTATAACACTGTCGCTCATTCCGTTTCGACCGATCATAACAACCGGTTTAATTTCATGGGCATGCTTAGTCAAATACGATCTCTGATAACCTTTCAGTTCCATCAATATACTCTCCGGTGCTAATACTATAGGATTTAAGAAGTCTCCGTCCATAGCTTATCCACTGAGTCTGTTCTTTATTTCCAGTAATCCCGCTTTATTATTTTTATAAACTTCGACCAATGCGGGATCAAAATGTTTCCCATCGCCTTCTATAATTATTGAATCAATCTGATCTTCGGGAAATGGTTCTTTATAAGGCCTCTTAGTTCCCAGGGCATCATAGACATCCGCCAGGGCGACAATCCTCGCTGCCAGAGGAATCTCCTCTCCCGATAACCCCCGGACATAACCTGTTCCATCCCATTTTTCATGGTGATAAAGGGTGATATTTTTAGCCATAATATCTATTTCGGGATCGTCTAACATTCTTGATCCGATAACCACATGCTCCTGCATGGCAATAAATTCTTCAGGTGTGTATTTTCCCGGTTTCTTTAATATGCTGTCGGGAATTCCCACTTTACCCACATCATGGAGAGAGGAATAGAGTTTAATTCTTTTAGTATAATCGTGATCACAACCGAGTTTATCAGCCAGGAGCGCCGCATAAGCGCCCACTCTGCTAATGTGATTACCCGTATCGGAATCATTGTACAAATTGGCATTTTCAAGGGCGTTTACCAATGCCATCGTGGTACCTTCCAAACGCTTGGTCTTATCGTCGACTAATTGAACCAGCTGCATCTCTCTATTCTTGAGTATGAGGTTTTTTTCCTCCAGCTCTATTCTGGCCATCCTGAGACCGATGTGTACGGAGACCCTGGAAATAAGTTCCTGTTTGTTAAAAGGTTTGTTGATATAATCGACCCCTCCCAATTCAAAAGCTTTTATTATATTTTCCGTACCTGTAACAGCTGTGATAAATAAAATGGGAATATCTGAAGTGAATGAATCATCTTTTAATTTACCGGCGACTTCATATCCATCCATTTCGGGCATCATGATATCGAGAAGGATCAGGTCGGGTTTCTCTTTTGCCACATAATCAATGGCATCTTTTCCATTAGATGCCAGCCGAATTTCATATTGATCATTTTCACCAAGGATCATGGCAAGGTATTGTCGATTGGTAGCTACATCATCAACAACAAGTATTATTGGTTTATTCTTCATCTGATGTCCCCTTTATCATCTCCTCTATAATGTGCAAAAACTCTGTTTCATCATAAGTATTTGCAGTTTTGATAATTCTGTCCGCCAGAATTGTAAATTTCTTATTTTCCAATACCAGTTGCTCTGCTATAAAACGAATCCTCTCGGGATTAAATACTTTTATATACTCAGAGAGCTTTTCCATCTGATTGCGGAGATATACTATGTCATTTTCCTTCAGCTTCTTAGGGAGTAATTCCGAGTAGAGATTTTTTAGCTCTCCATCAGTTTCACTGATCTCTGTTTTTATACTGATTTCAAAGCACGACCCATGAGGATGATTATCAGAGAGGGAAATGACACCTCCGAGTAATTCTGTCAATTTTTCAGCTATGGTCAGTCCCAAACCCAATCCTTCGTACTCTCTGTCCAGATCGGAATTCACCTGTCGGTAAAGCTGAAATATCTGATTCTTTTTATCTTCAGGGACACCGGGCCCCGTGTCGCATATAACATAATTTAAAAAACCCTTTGCATAAGAGGATTTTATTGTCACTCCACCCTCTTCTGTAAATTTAACAGCATTTTCAACAATCATTTCCAACACCTCAAAAAGAGCATTGTAATCGGTAAATATACTATAATGCGAGGGGACTTCATTTACAGTGGTCAGTTTAAGTCCTTTTTTTTCCACAAAACTTATGTTTTTATTCTCCAGGTTTGATAAGAGCAGATCATTTTTAATATACTCACGCTCTATTTCGTATTGGCCTGTTTCAATTGAAGAAAAATCAACGAGTTTTTTAGTCATGGCGAAGAGTCGATCACTGTTATCCTTCACGGCCTTCAGAGCTTCTTTTCTCTCAATATTTTCTTCAGTTTCATAAAGACTGGCGGAAAATCCCATGATGGCATTCAAGGGTGTTCTCAGTTCATGAGAGATATTATTTATGACGTTTCGCGTATTTTTGAATAGCGATCTTGATATATTTTCCTGCTTATTCAACTTCTCTGTCAGAAAATGTTTCAAAACGAGACTTAAACTCACGTAAAAACAAACAAAAATAAGGATGAAAACAAACAAATATACAATGGTGCGATTAGGACTGAAACCCTTCAGAATATAGAGGAGGAATAGAGTATTTAACAGAAAGAAACTAATTAAGAGAAGTGAAATTCTATTTAATAATTCCTTTTTTAATGCCTTGAGATATTCGAACATCGACCCTCCTGTAACAATTATAGTACAATCTTCTAATATGAATTTAATTTTGTTTAAAAAAGAAGAGATAGGTCAGCCTATCCCCTCTGACGATCTCCGTTATCAGCACATTAAAAATATTCTAAAAATGGGTAAAGGTGCTTCTTTTGATTCCGGTTTGATTAACGGTTCGGGGGGACGCGCTCTCATTGGTGATTTCACGGCAGAAGAGATGGTCGTCCAGTTCTCACCTATCTGGGAATCAACACCGCTCTATCCGGTGACTCTGATAATCGGAACTCCCAGACCTCCTACTGCCAGACGCCTGCTGAAAGACATGACATCTATGGGAATTGATAGGATTTGGTTCACCGCTACCGATCTGGGAGAAAAATCCTACCTGACCAGTAAACTATGGAAAGAAGAAAAATACATGGAATATGTCCTGGAGGGAGCCCAACAGGGAGAGTCTACACTACTTCCGGAAATTCGGCGCTTTTACTCGTTGAAAAGATGCGTAGAAGAACTGGGAAATGATCAGCTCTGTGCCCTGGACAACAACGAATCTCAAGGTTCCATTTCACATTTCAAGGCAGAAACAGGTAGAACTGTCGTAGCCATAGGCCCAGAAAGAGGCTGGACAGAAAAAGAAAGGCAAACCCTCAAAGAGAGAGGATTTGCCATGTTGTCCATGGGGCAGAGAGTCTTACGGACAGAAACCGCCTGTTCTCTGGCTACAGGATTTATTCTCGGATCGAAGGGATTACTGTAGAGATGTTACAAATTCTTTCACATCACCCGTAAAATCTCGGTTTTCATCAACGCCTTTTTTAATGATCTCCACCAACGCGGAACCTATAACAGAACAGTGAACATGAGGACTGAGGAAATCGACTTGATCTTTCTCCCGGATTCCGAATCCCGCAAGTATTTTAGAACCTGAACGGGAGAGAGAACTGAGAAATTCGACGGTACTTTCGTCAATAGAGCTTTTAGCTCCCGTAATTCCCTTTCTGATCGCTGTATAAATATAGAGCGGTTTAGAGTTCATGATCTGCCCGAGTCTGACGCTGTCTATCCCGGGAATAACCACTGGGACTACAGGGATATTGTACTGGCGTCCCAATTCGTATAACCCCTCATCGTAATCGTAGGGAAGATCGGGGATAATGAGTCCTGAAACACCCGATTCTATTGCCTTTTTAACAAATGTTTCAACTCCTGCCGCTAAAACCAAATTGGCATAAGTCATGAGAAATACAGGAATATTCACTTCCCCGATGAGTTTATTTACAAATAAAAAGCCCTTCTCTACGGTAAAGCCCCTTTTGATAGCCTCCGTACAAGCACCCTGAATCAGAGGTCCATCGGCGATAGGATCAGAGAAGGGAAACTGAACTTCCAGGTAGGATGCTCCCCCTTCTGCCATGGCTAAAGCCGCTTTTACCGATTCATCCATCGTGGGATATCCGGCGACCAGATGTGTCATAAGTCTGTTATCAGCCATTTTTTGTCTCCTCTCGTAAAAACTCGAACCACTTGTCTTTTTGAATAGCCTTTGCTGTGATAAAAATATCCTTATCTCCACGACCGGACATATTGATGATAATCGCTTCACCGGGAGAGTATTCAGATGCGATTTTCAATCCGGCCGCACCGGCATGAGCCGACTCGAGAGCAAATATTATCCCCTCCTTTGCCGCAAAGAATTTTAGAGCTTCGAGGGCTTCATCATCACGGACTTCAGTAAACTCAATTCTACCGATTTCACCGAGGTGAGCTAACTGGGGACCGATACCGGGATAATCGAGACCAGCTGAAATGGAATGAGTTTTTAGAATCTGACCGTCATTATCGTAGAGGAATTGACTTTTATATCCCTGAATAACACCTGGTTTCCCTTTACCTGTCATTCGGGCGGCGTGTTCCCCTTCTTCGGAACCAATCCCCCCGGCTTCAGCACCTATCAACCTGGGATTGTCCTGTTCCAGAAAAGGCTCAAAAAATCCGATGGCATTGGATCCTCCACCGACACAGGCTACCATAGCCTTTACGTCCAGCGCTCTCTCCCTGCCTGCAGCGAGAACCTCTTTGCCGATAACTGACTGAAATTCCCGCACCATATCGGGATAGGGACTTGGGCCCAAAGCCGATCCGATAAGATAGTGAGTTTCTTCGCTGGTGGAAGCCCAGTCTCGAAGCGCCTCATTCACCGCATCTTTCAAAGTTTTAGATCCCGATTCTACGGGAAAGACTTCAGCGCCGAACATCTCCATTAAAAAGACATTGGGTCTCTGCCGTTTGATATCTTCAGATCCCATATAGACCCGGCATTTCAATCCCAAACGGGCACAGACTGCCGCCGTGGCCACACCGTGTTGACCGGCACCGGTTTCGGCTATGATTCTTTTTTTGCCAATCCGTTTGGCTAAAAGAGCCTGACCGGCAGCATTATTGATTTTATGGGCACCCGTATTGGCAAGTCCTTCCAATTTAATATAAATATCCGCTCCACCGATCTCTTTAGATGCTTTTTCCGCATATAAAAGGGGTGTGGGTCGACCAATATACTCTTTGCCGAACTGTTTGATCTCAGCGAGGAAAGACTCATCGCCCATGGCATCAATATAGTGTTTTTCCAGTTCATCGAGAGGTCCCCTGAGGATCTCCGCCACATAGCGACCGCCGAACTGTCCAAAATAATCATTATAGATTTTCATAAGTTATCTCCGCAAAAAACTTTTTCATCTTATCATGGTCCTTCTTTCCTTTAGATGATTCGAGCTGGCTTGAAGCATCGATGAGTTCCGGTTTATAGAGCTCTACGACGGATCGGATGTTCTCAGGGGATAATCCCCCGGCAATCCATAAAGGTCTCTCTTCCACAGCGCTTTTTACCGCCTGATCATCAATCCTTTTACCGGTTCCTCCATAGGCGTCTGCCGTCCAGGCATCGACCAGAACTCTGGGTCCCGGGAATCGTCCGATTTCCTCTGCATCGGCACTGTCTTTCAATCTCAGAGCTTTGTAACAGGGATAAGAAAATGATCGCAATGACCGGGGGCTCTCATCACCATGAAACTGAACGCCATGAAGATATCCTTTCTCAAGAAGTGACATAACTTCTCGATTCGGTTCGGCATTATCTGTAACGACAATGGCCACTTTCAGTACGGGAAGTTCTGATATAGCGCGAATGAACGATGCCTCGGCTCTTCTCGGTGAATCTGCCATGACAAAACCGAGAATATCCGCACCGAGTGCCACAGCCTCCCGGGCATCTTCTTCGTTGGTAATCCCGCATATTTTTACTAAAGGCCTTTTCTTCGTTTTTCTGCTGTAGAGACGGTTCCAGAAATTGGCTTCTCCCGTCCGTTGCTCTGCTTGAATCAGATCCTCGATGAGATCTGGATCACGAACTACTGATTCTCCCACCAGGATTGCGGAAAATCCACTTTCGAAAGGAATAATTGCCTCGTTAAAAGAGGTGACTCCCGATTCATAAACCAGTTTTGTATCCCAGTCGATAAAAACCTTCAAACTTAAAGGAATTGTCTGATCAATTTTGAACGTCTTAAGATTTCGGCAGTTGATTCCCGTTATTTTGGGCTTAATGGGGCGAACCTTAGCAATTTCCTCCCTATTGTGGACTTCAACCAGAACAGATAAATTCAGTGATGTAGCATATTCGTAGAGTTCCTTCAGCTTCTCCTGATCCAATAGTGCGGCTATTAATAAAATGGCATCTGCCCCGGCTCTGTAGGAAACATCAATATCCTCTTTTTCAAGAAGAAAATCTTTTCTCAAAACGGCAATGTGCGGAAAGGCATTTTTAACAGCCATCAGATCATTGAGAGATCCGCCAAAGTGATCTTCCTCTGTAAGAACGGAAATATTGCGTATCCCTTTTTTAACGTATATGGAAGCCTGCTTTACAGGGTCTGAAATCTCGGAGATTGTTCCTTTCGAAGGAGACCGTCTTTTTATCTCACAGATGACAAAAGGATTCTGACCAAAAGAAGCAAGCGGTATTGTCCGTTCTCCCGGAACATCTGCACCGAGTGTATAACCTTCCCGTTTTATGGTTTCCCTTCGGATTGCAGCGATCCTATCGAGTATATTCACAAAATACTCCCCTGCAGCTTTTTAATCAGCTCATGAACTTTTCCTTCTTCAAAAGCCTTTTTCGCCAGTTCGTATCCCTCTCCTATGGATTTGGCCTTTCCGTACACGTAGAGTCCTGCTCCACCATTGAGCAGAACAGCTTCTTTGACAGCATTATTGCCCTTTCCATCGAGAAGAGCCAACGCCATATCCCTGTTTTCCCGGGGGTCTCCCCCCTTCAGGTCATGAAGAGTAAACCCGCTGATTCCCACAGTGGCAGGATCAAAAATATAGTTTTCCTTTTGCCCCTCTTCATCAATATAAACTACTCTCGAAGGTGCTGACACTGAGAGTTCATCTATGCCGTCGAGACCGTGAATAACCATAACTCTATTCACACCGAGCATATGGGCGGCATTGGCTACAATTTCACAGAGATCTTCGCGGTATACACCAATGATCTGATATTCAGCCGCCGCTGGATTTACCAGTGGCCCCAGGAGGTTCATGATAGTTTTTACACCGAGAGCCTTTCGAACGGGAGCGGCAAAGCGCATAGCCTTGTGGTATACCGGTGCAAAGAGAAAGGCGAATCTCTCTTCCCGCAATAACTTTTCAGCCTGCTGCGGTGTTATATCCACGGGGATTCCCAGTTCCCGGTAAAAATCGGCACTACCGCTTTGAGAACTGACAGCTCTGTTGCCGTGTTTGGCCACAGCAGCACCTCCCGCAGCGGCAACCAGAGCGGAAAAAGATGAAATATTAAAAGTTCCCAGACCATCTCCGCCAGTTCCGCACGTGTCGAGAACCGGTTCTGATGTCTTTATGGGAATCCTCTTTTTTTGGAGGACTGATGCGCAACCGGCAATCTCTTCGGCGCTGATTCCCTTGGCATTCAAAGCGGTCAGATAACCGGCGATGTGAAGTTCGCTGAGACTGCCGTCTGTCAACTCCTCCATAAAGAGAGCCGCTTCATCACCGGTCAGATTTTTGCCATCCATTATCTTTTCGAGTTTTTCTTTTACGGGAAAAGCTTCTCTTCGGTAATTGATGAAATTGAGAAGTAGTTTTCTCCCCTCTTCTGATGCAATGGACTCGGGGTGAAACTGCACTCCTTCAACGATGAATTCTTTATGTCGAACCGCCATAATTTCACCATCAGCCGTATAAGCACTCACTTCCAGTTCCGTAGGCAAGGTGTCTTTGTTTATGGCGAGAGAGTGATATCTCGTGCAGTTTATTTCCGGACTGACATTTCTAAATATGCCCCGTCCATCGTTTTTAACAGGCTCGACCATTCCGTGAACGATTCTGGCGGCAGAGACAATCTCACCGCCGAAGACTTCACCGATAACCTGATGGCCGAGACAGATTCCCAAAATAGGGATATCACCGGCAAAAGTCTTAACAAGCGCTTTGGAGATCCCCGCTCCTTCCGGTCGCCCCGGTCCGGGAGAAATGATAATCCCCTCGGGGTTCATTTCCCGGATCTGATCTATTGTAATGGAATCATTTCTGTGTACTTCCACAGGTATGTCGGTCAGCTCTGTCATAAACTGATATACGTTGTAGGTAAAAGAGTCAAAATTGTCGATTATAAGATACATATTAAACCTCCACGCCTAATGCCGTTGCCAGAGCTCTTAATTTTTCACCGGTTTCTTCAAATTCCCGTTCTGGAGTCGAATCATAAACGATCCCTCCCCCTGCCTGGAGATAGATGCTTCCACCTTTTTTCAATCCGCTCCTAATGGTGATGCAGGAATCCATATTTCCACCTGGCTCCATGATTCCTATTAAACCGGCATAGAATCTTCTGGGGAATTTTTCAATATTGCTGATTGTTTCAATAGCCTGTATTTTGGGAGCTCCCGATACAGTTCCTGCGGGAAAAGTCGCTCTTATGGCATCAGCCGAGCTCTTGTCTTCCGCCAGATCGCCCTCGACCTGAGAAACGATATGCATAACATGGGAATAATGTTCAATAGTTCTATATTCTGTAACCTCTACCGATCCGCTGCGACATATTCTACCCAGATCATTTCGACCGAGGTCAACAAGCATCAAGTGCTCTGCACCCTCTTTGGGATCGGCTAGCAGTTCTGCTTCGAGACTCTTGTCTTCTTTTGAATTCTTACCACGTCTTCTGGTTCCGGCGATGGGTCTAAGCAATGCTCTGCCATCAGTAATTTTTAAATGGACCTCTGGAGATGCGCCAAAGAGTTGAAAATCTGTAAAATCTATATAAAAGAGATAAGGAGAGGGATTCGTAGATCTCAGCCTTCTATAGGCTTCCATAGCCGGTAGGTCTGTTTTCACTTCCAGCCTCCGCGAAGGTACTGCCTGGAGTAAATTTCCTTTGATTATCTCATCCCTTATCGTTTCAACCGCATTGAGATAATCCTGTTTCCCCTCTTCTGTGTTTACCAGTTCCGCAGGATAAGCTGTATTGCGCGGCGCCAGATAATTAAAATTGAGATCATTGATTTTTTTCTCAGTCTCTTCAATAGCTTTTTTGAGATCTATTTCATGTTCTTTGTAATTTAAACCGGCGATATAAATCATATCGGAAAAATGATCAAAAATGACAAAAATATGACCGAAAAGAAAGAGAGCATCAGGCAGATCTAAAGGATCAGTTTTGTCCTGAAAATGTATTGTATCGCACATACGGCTGAATTCGAAAGAGAGAAATCCAATGCCACCTGCGGGAAAAGGGATCCCCCCATCTGGCATCTCATGCTGATCTGAAAAATACGCGAGCACATCGAGTATATCTTTGCCCCCGTTTCTAATTTTTCGCTGTCTACCCTCTTCTTCGATATAGATATCACTGTTCTTCTGAACAACACGAAAAGCTTCCTGAACCATTAAAATGGAATATCTCGATCGGCCTCTCGTAAAAGCGGCTGATTCGAGAATTACCCGTGCATTGAGTTTATCTGCCAAAGCAAAAGGTGTGAACCTCTCGCCGGGCAGTGTTTTTATGATTGTGTCTTTCCGTTTCAATGGCATATCTCCCTCCGGATGTATCTACTAATAGAAACACTGAATCATAATTTATCGCCGGGAAGAACAAATGTCAATCCCTTTTTGTTCTTATTCAAAGAAACGTAGATTTATCAGAAAATTTTACTATATTATAGGCAGGTTCTTCATAGGGATGAGATTTGAGAAGTGCCTTGAGAGTAGAAGAGATGCACTCATCGGAACAGACCAGTTCGACTTTCCACTCACTAAGTTTTTCAAGTTTCCCCTTTTCTCCCAAATGGGGATCACTATTAAGTGATGGTCGGAACTGTCCCCGACCTTCAATCTGCCAACAGCAATGATCGTATTCTCCAATTTTACCTGCACCAGCATCAAAAAGTGCCTCTTTTACAGTTTCCAAATGCGTCTGGGGTACATAGAATTCCAATTTAAACATAAATAATCCTTCTTATTTTCTAAAATTTTATTGACAGATATTTTCTGTTCCGATATATTCACAAAGGTTGATGCCGCTGTAGCTCAGTCGGTAGAGCAGAGGACTGAAAATCCTTGTGTCGTGAGTTCAAATCTCACCGGTGGCAAAGAGGTTATTTCCCCAGGGAGATAACCTCTTTTCATTTATAATACAGAAATAACCCCGATTGACAAATGATTTTTAACAGGATATTCCTATTATATGATTAAAAGGAAAATTGAAAATCCCGAGTTTCTTAAAAGGCAGAATACCATTCAGAAAGATGGACTCACAAGTTTTATTCTTGCTGATGGAACTCTGAGAGCCGTTCTCTGCAGCGGGACAGATATGATCAATCAGATGAGAGCTAACCATCAGCTTCAGATTGCAGAAACACTCATTTTAGGACAAAATTATGTTGCAGCATCTCTCCTTTCGGCAAACCTGAAAGAGGAAGATATACTCAGAATAAAAATCAGCTGCTCCGGCCCCCTGGGCGGCTTGAATGTCGAAGCCGATCACAAACACAATGTGAGAGGTTATCTCTCCAACAATCCCATAAAAGTCCTTAAACCGGGAACTATGTCCATGTCTGATTTTTTCGGAGCGGGCATATTATCCATAACCAGATCCAATAGACTCACCAACAAACCCTTTACCGGTCAGATTGAATTGCAGTATGGCAACACTGCAAGTGATCTCGCCTATTATTTTACCACCTCGGAACAGCTGGCCACATCGTTTAATCTGGATATCTCATTTAGCGATAACGGCAATGTCAACGGCGCAGGCGGACTTCTGATTCAAGCTATGCCCGGAGCCGATGAGACTCTCCTGATAGATGTGGAAAATACGGTACGATCCCTTCCTTCAATTGGGAAGTGGTTTGCCCGGGGGAAGAGTTCTGAAAATTTAATAAACAGCTATTTCGAAGAACTTCGACCGAAGATACTCTCTCAAGATAAGACATCATTTTTCTGCAGCTGTAATAAAGAAATGATAGAAATCCATATATCCGCTCTTCCCGAAGAGGACAAAATGGATATTATCAATAAAAATGAATTTCCTATTAAAACTCTGTGTCACAACTGCGGTACTTCATATAACTATTCACGGGAAGAGAGCATGGAGCTACTGAAGAAACAGAAAAACATTCAATAATTGATTTGAAATCTTCCGCGACCCCTGCATACAATGTAATAAAGCCCCCCGCAGCAAGCTACGAGGGATCTCCCTTCTAAAAATTGCGGCAAAACCGCGAAAAAGGGATAGCCTACATCCCCAGAGCAAGCTCCGAGGTATTATGGCTTGCGAATAAACAGGAGCGGGATATGGGAGAAAAGAGATCGGAACAGGACGTATTATTCGACAATGGGGTTTTTCCCCTGTGGATATCCGATTTCCACAATCAGAAAATAATCAAAGTCAACAATGTCTTTAAAGAGTGGTTTCAGAGGGAGAATCCCGATTTTTCCGTTTTCACACTGGGGATCAAAGAGGATCTATTTTTAAAAACGATTCGCGAAGATGGAATATTCAGAGAACTCCCTCTTATTGTCTTTCATGCAAATGGCAACCCTGTGAACTGTCTGGCAACGGCAAGGGTCATTGAGACTGAAAACTGCGGGGAACAGATCCTGTTCATCATTCATGAATCTCTGGAAGACCGCAAGAGAACTGCCGATTTGAAAAAGCGCTCGGCAAACCTCTACGCTCTGTCGGAAAATATCGACGACATGTTCTGGTCTGTCGATTCGCAGTTGAGAATCATCAACTTCAATGAAAAATTTTTGTACATTATGAAAAGTGCCTTTAAAGCCGAGATCAGCGGAGGGGATTATATACTGGAAAAAATCCCCCGCAGCTTAGTCAAGAAATGGACCAGCCGCTACAACAGGGCTTTGCTGGGGGATCAAGCAAAATACATAGACTCGATCGTCGGCAATATCTCCGAAATAACAATGACTCCCATCTACAATGAACATAATGAAACAATCGGAGTGTGCTGCACAATCCGCGATATCACAGAAAAGATTAACAACCAGAAAAAACTTGAAATCATCCATAAACGTTTTACCAGCATACTCAATTCTTCAGCCGATGCGGCCATTGTCGCCACGGATCCCAGGGGCATAGTCCGTCAGTTCAATAAAGGCGCATCAATTATGCTG
>JADGDJ010000065.1:0-2386 GCA_016744925.1 Spirochaetaceae bacterium | reverse complement strand
GAATTTATCGGATTGGAGACAGGAGAGACTGTAAAAAAAAGCCAGATCTTCCGCTTCCTCTCAGATCATCCCGATCTGGTGAATAAAATGGATTGGTTTTTTCTCAACAAATCAAAAAAGTCCATTGATATCCGCATCAGTATCTCTCAGGTTCTCACCGAAGGAGACGAATTCACCGGAATTCTGATCATCGCTCAGGATATCTCAGAATTGAATAGAGTCAAGGAAGAGCTGGAACAAGCGAAAATACAGGCCGAGGAGATCAGTCAGACAAAAACGAATTTCCTCGCCAATATGTCACACGAAATCCGTACGCCTCTCAATGGAATTCTGGGAATGACAGACCTCTTGAATAAAACAGAGCTTACAGCAGTTCAGAAGAACTATTCATCCATTGTACTAAAAAGTGCCAATTCTCTACTCCTGCTCATCAACGATATTCTAGATTTCTCCAAAATTGAAGCAGGAAAGCTGAATCTGGAAGTTGTTGCCTTCCACTTGAGATCTCTGATCGATGATCTCAAAGACATGTTACTGATCAATGTCAAAAAAAGAGAGATCGATTTTGATATATACATAGACAACTCTGTAGATGATAACCTGATTGGAGATCCTCAGCGTATAAAACAGATTTTACTCAACCTCGTGAGTAATGCTTTAAAATTCACATTGGAAGGATCCATTAAAATCGAAATATACAAGATCGGAGAAACCGGTAGAGAGGTCACCCTCTATTTTAAAATTATTGATACGGGGATAGGAATCTCTGATGATGAGAAAGAGAAACTCTTTCAATCATTTTCCCAGGTCGATACATCTACCACAAGAAAATATGGAGGTACCGGCCTGGGTCTGGCTATTTCAAAAGAACTGGTTTGTATGATGGATGGAGAGATCGGTGTTATCAGTGAAAAAGATGAAGGATCGACATTCTGGTTTACCATTAAATTAAAATGTGAGCAGGAAATTTTAAACAGGAATAGAATACTCCTTGTAAATTCCAATAAAATAAGCCGAAATTTACTCTCGAAGAAAATCAATGCTCTTGAGATGGATGTAAAAGAGTCACACAGTAGAGAAGAAGCACTCGCACTTCTAAAACAAACCGGAGTGGACAATCGATATTTTGATCTCTTTATCATTGATGAACATCTATCAGATGCAAGCGGATCACAGCTTCTAGAAGAGATAAAAAAAATATCTCCTTATAGAGATGCCTCTTCTGTGCTGACATCATATAAAAAGGATGCATGCAGTAATGGTTTTAACGCCCTTCTAAAACTTCCTGCAACAGAGCATTCATTGAATGAAATTCTCCAGACTTTGCTGAGAAATATCAATTTTCCGGAAAGTGATCATTCCAGCGACACCCAAACGACACAGGTGGCTAATTCTCACGAATCACATCCGCTGAAAATTCTCGTGGCCGAGGACAATAAAATAAACCAGCTTGTGGCTATGCATTTCCTGAAAAAACTCGGATATCAGCCCGATCTGGTAGAAAACGGGAGAGAAGCTGTTGAAGCTTTCAAAAAGAAAAAGTATGACATGATCCTGATGGATCAAATGATGCCCCTCATGGATGGGATAGAAGCCTCTGCCGAAATCCGAAAAATAGATTCCCGGGTTATTATAATAGCAATTACCGCCAATGCCATGAAAGGAGACAGAGAGTTTCTTCTAAACTCTGGTATGGATGACTATATCTCCAAGCCGATACTTTTAAAGGATTTGCAGCAAATAATAGGAAAAAATCTTAAAAAGCAGGGAATTGTATAATGATGTCTCAAATATGAGCCATCTCTTCAACTTCCGGATCCGGATAGACCTGATCGAGCAATTCTTCTGCCCAGTTATGATCGGAGGCAATGATTCTCAGCATTCGGATGCTGAGAGCCTGTATTACAGCTGTTTCACTCCAGACAGTATTGTTTAAACACCGCCAGTGATCCGCCTGTATTTTCGATGTATTATTTAGTTGTGTTCGACAATCGTCGCAGATAAAAAGACAGCGGTCATAGTCCGGTTCTTTGGGGACTGGTGGAATTTCATAAATTCCGAGAGCTGTTCCCTTCGAATTGCAGAGTTCGCAGGAGGAACCGGAACGGCGGACCAGATTTTTCCCGAATGATGATAAGAGAGACTTTCTCTCCCTGTTTTTGTCTAATCCCTTGGCCATAACTGATCTCCTCGCTACAATAATATCAGAATTTTTGTGATCCTTAAACGTAAAAAAAATATTTGAAGCGTTATTAAAAAAATACATATTTTCAACTTGTGCTTAACAAATGATTACCTTTGTCAGACATTTAGACAATCTGAAGGATATTAATTGTTGTAAATTATATATATTTCTTTTATTTAAACTTATTTCGTATAATAAAGC
>JADGDJ010000064.1 GCA_016744925.1 Spirochaetaceae bacterium | reverse complement strand
GTTCTATACTGACTTCTGAGAATGATTAGTTTCTCTTCCATATTGGAGAGCATCTTCATAGCCCTTTCATTCATGGTGATCGTCGTAAAATACTGATCGCGGATCAAATCTTCCCCGTCTTGAAAAAAGTGATCAAGTTTCATAAATTTATCGAAGGTCTGATTGTATTCGAGAACCGCTTGCTGCCACTGTTTAATTGTCACTGCAGATCGGGGGGAAAAAGTGAGCGACCTGAGCTGATTGTACATCTTAGGCGCGAAGAGATCGAAAACGATATCCTTCATATGACTCTGGACTTCCCTGGATTTGAGTTGCAGTTCTGAACCGAGATTTATGGAATTTTGTATTTCCTCCGCTTTGATCCGCCCCTGTATGGACATGAAAGAAACTGTAGAAATACCTATTATATAAAAAAACATAAGAATGATGAGCTTAAAGCGTAACTTCATAGAGATATCATAAGGGCAGAACTCATGATTTGGCAAGAATTGTGAATTCCAACTTGATTTATGATCGTATAAGATCTATTATGATCGTTAATGACCGTTAACGATTGTTTGTAAGGAAATTCAAAGGAGTATTACATGCCTGAAACATATGATGTAACAGTTATCGGCGCTGGAGTCACTGGTGCCGCCATCGCCAGGAAATTGTCGTCCTACAAGTTGAAAACTGTTGTCGTTGAAAAAGAGTGCGATGTGAGCTTTGGTGTTTCCAAAGCCAATTCGGGGATAATCCACGGGGGATTTCATCATGATTTTTCGGCATTAAAATCCCGTCTTGAAATAAGGGGGAACATACTCTTCGATCAGCTGAAAGAGGAGCTTCACTTCCCCTTCAAACGCTGCGGAATAGTCGTCGCCGCCTTCAGTTCAGACGAGATGAGGACCGTTGAAAAACTCTATGAGAATGGCATACAAAACGGTGCAGTGGGAATTGAACTGTGCAACCACGACAGAATGTTATACCTGGAACCGAAGCTGAATAAGGATGTGGTTGGCGGTCTCTTCGCTCCCGGTGGTGGAATCGTAGAGCCCTATCGTCTGGTATTCTCCCTTATGGAATCTGCAAAGAAAAACGGAGTGGAGTTACTCACAAAATTTAAAGTCAAAAGCGGAACTCTTAAAAATGATTTATACACAATAGAAGCGGAAGACGGCAGAAACATACAGTCCCGCTGGGTCATCAATGCGGCTGGTCTGTACTGCGATGAAATATCCTGCATTTTCGGTGCCGAAGAATATACTATCAATGTTCGAAAAGGGGAAGAATTCCTCCTGGATAAAAATGCCACGGCTTATACGAGCCGCGTCGTTTTCCCGGTGCCCAGCAAAGATTCCAAGGGTATGCTCGTAATTCCCACTGTTGAAGGGACAACCATGGTCGGTCCCACAGCAACAATCATAGACAACAAAGAGGACTACAGCACGACAAAGGAAAACTTTAAAAAAATCTTTTCCAGTGCCAGAAGGCTGGTGCCGGTTGTTTCAGAAAGAGACATCACCACCTCCTTTACGGGGATGCGCCCCACTCTGGAGGGAGATGATTTCTACATTGAAATGTCAAAGAAAAAAGATCGGTTTATTCA
Organism: Spirochaetaceae bacterium; assembly: GCA_016744925.1. Classification (GTDB taxonomy): domain Bacteria; phylum Spirochaetota; class Spirochaetia; order DSM-2461; family DSM-2461; genus Spirochaeta_F. The sequence goes on along the minus strand of JADGDJ010000064.1, from coordinate 18,202 downwards.
GGTTGCCGGGATTCAGTCACCGGGCCTTACGGCCTCACCGGCCATTGCGGAATACGTTAAAGACATTATGAAAAGAAACGGTCTGGAACTGATAGAGAAACCGGATTACGATCCCAACATCGATAAAGTTCCCCGTTTCAGAAACAGCTCCAAAGAGGAAATAGACAAACTGATTGAGGAAAATCCCGCCTACGGGGAGATCATCTGCCGTTGTGAAAATATTACCGAAGCGGAGATAATTGCCTCAATCCGGGAAGGTCACGACTCGCTTGATGGCATAAAATTCTATACAAGAGCCAGAATGGGCCGCTGCCAGGGGGGATTCTGTACCTATAAAATAATGAAAATTGTATGCAGAGAGACGGGGTGCTCCATGAATGATATTACCAAAAGAGGTGGTGAGAGCTGGATAGTCAATAAAAAAATAGGTGATTTCACTACAGGGAGCAAATCATGAAAAAAATAGAACGGGAAGTACTGATCATCGGCGGAGGATCTGCGGGAATGGCAGCCGCGGCTGAAATTGCGGAAAAGGGACATTCTGTAGTCATCGTGGAAAGAGAATCCACTATGGGAGGGATCCTCAACCAGTGCATTCACAATGGCTTCGGTCTTCACCGATTTAAAGAGGAACTGACAGGTCCTGAATATGCCGAGAGATACGTAAACATCATCAACGAACTGCCCATAGATCAATACACGGGAATGACCGTGACAGAAATAGACGATCAAAAAGATTTCAAACTGGTATACGCATTTTCCTCCCACGAGGGAATGGTGGAATTCAAGGTGAAAGCTGTTGTCCTCGCTATGGGTTGCCGTGAGAGGAACAGAGGGAATATAGGGACTCCGGGAAGCCGTCCGTCGGGAGTGTTTACTGCAGGATTGGCCCAGAGACTGGTCAACATCGACGGACTCATACCTGGAAAAAAATGTGTCATTGTCGGATCTGGTGATATTGGTCTTATTATGGCCCGTCGTTTGTCCTGGGTGGGCGCCGATGTACAGGCTGTCGTTGAGATTCAACCCTACCCGGCTGGACTCACAAGAAACATTGTGCAGTGTCTCAACGACTTCAACATCCCCCTGCACCTCTCTCATATAGTTTCAAAAATATATGGGAAAGACAGGGTGGAAGGAGTCGACATAACTCCTCTTATAGATGGAATAGAAGCTCCGGTGCAAACCTTTCATATCGATTGTGATACACTGCTTCTTTCAGTTGGCCTGGTTCCCGATAACGAAGTCTCCAAAAAAGCAGGAGTGATTATAAGTAATCAGACCAGCGGTCCCGCTGTCGACGGAAATCTTATGACAAATGTTGAGGGAATTTTCGCCTGTGGCAATGTTCTCCATGTTCACGATCTTGTGGATTTTGTCACCGAAGAATCAATACGATGCGGGAGTTATGTCAATTCCTACCTCGAGGGCAAAACAAAAGGATCCCAATACAGTGTTATGGCCGGAGCAAATGTCCGTTATATCACTCCCAATAAATTCACATCCGATTCTGACAATAAATTCTATCTGCGCAGTATGATCGTAAAAAATCAAGCGGAACTGGTCGTCTCACTCGATGGCAGGGAGATTATCAGAAAAAAGCAGAAACATGTACAGCCATCTGAAATGATCAGTTGTGAAATTAAAGCAGACCTGTTGAAATCCACGGGATTAAATGAAAAGAGCAGGCTTGAAATCGGCCTTAAAAGTTGAGGAATAATAAAATGACAAGAGAAATCATATGTATCAGCTGCCCCATAGGTTGCCACCTCTCAGTATCCTACAGAGACAATGGCAATGTACAAGAGAAAGATATTCAGATCGAAAACAATAAGTGTTCCCGCGGTCTTATCTATGGAAAAGAGGAGATTCTCTCGCCGAAAAGAGTCGTAACAGCAACTTGTGCCATAGACTCAATCCATATGGCTCGAATTCCTGTAAAAACTACGGGAGCTCTTTTAAAAAATTCCATTTATCCCCTTTTAGAGGATCTCTATAAAATAAAACTAATGCCGCCTGTTTCTGCAGGCGATATCGTTTTAGAGAATTTTATGAACTCCGGGATCAATGTCATTGCCACGAGATCTCTGAGCAGGTAAAAAAGGCTGGAATCAGTTCTCGGGAAAGTTGTCCTGGATTTTCCTGAGAATCTCAGATCTGAATTTTCCCGGAACTTTGGACTGAATAATTCCCATTTCCATTTCATCGCCGCTTTCAACCAGTAGAAAGAGGTTTTCGTTGGAAATCACATTGTTGGGGGGCCAGTTCAACTCTTTGGCATATACCTCACGCACTTCGTATATGTGGTCAAATCTTTTTTTGGCCAGCTTACTTAAATCCTTATATCGTCTTTTGCGCTTGACTCCCGGCAGAGCATGTATCTTCACTTGAAGATCTTTGCTGGTTATCCTGAGGATCAGTTGCTCATATAGCCCTTTATCAATAATCATCTTCATCAGAGCATTTTTAAGAACAAAGAGATGTTCCACATCTCCCAGAGCATATTCCAGAGCCTCTTGCTGAATCGGTCTTCTTGTCCAATTGTATCTTTGAAATTTACTTTTCTGAGCTACATTTATTTTTAAAACTTCCCGCAGAACCGAGTCCAGTCCCTTTTTAGGGAAATCAAGAATCTGCACATAATCCATCAGGTCCAGTATTGAATTCATCTCTATGTCATATTTTTTAAAAACGAGTGATTTATCGGAACTGGCATCAAAAAATATTTTTACGATGTTCCGGTTCTCCAAAAAGGATTTAAGCTCTTGTGAACCAATATTTTTCGGATCAATCAGATAATATTCTTTGCCGTCGAAAATCTGAATAAGGCAAAGCTCTTCACCATACTGGTGCAGAAAGTATTCCGCCTCAAAATCCATAGAGAGAATCTCTATTTTTTCCGTTTGAAGGTATCCTCTGAATTTCCTCAATTCACTGTCTGTTTTTATATACTGGTATTTTTTCAATAAGTGCTCCCTCATAAGACTATAACATAATTGCTGAATATAAATCTTGACAATATTCTCTTTCATTATTACCATATGACTATAATCAATTTATTAGTCACAGACAAAGCAGGAGACATATGCCAAGAGGTTTCACAGAACAGGAAAAAAAGAATATACACAAGAGACTAATTACTGTTGGGAAAGAAGCCTTCGGTCTCTATGGCATAAAAAAAACAAGTGTAGAAGATTTGGCAAAACAATCGGGAATATCCAAAGGTGCCTTCTACCAATTCTTTACATCCAAAGAAGAACTCTATTTTGACATTATCCGATCTTATGAGACGGAACAGCAGCAGCAGATGTTTGAAATACTCTCTCAAAAGTCTGAAAATGAAAGGGAACTGCTCAAATCGGTGTTGAAGGGTATTCTTGATCAGGTTGATAGAGATCCCTTTCTCAAACGGCTGCTGGAAAAGAAAGAGATTGAATATCTCTGGCAGAAATTCACTCCCGAACAGCTTGATGAAGCCATGGAAGCCGATGTGGATTTTGCAACACAACTCGTCGAAGCCTGGCGTCTTAAGGGCAAGCTTAAAATAGATGACCCGAAACTGATTACAGGGGTGTTGAGAGCTATTTTCTTTCTCTACCTTCACAAAGAGGATATAGGAGAAGAAGCATTTCCCCGGGTTGTGGATCTTCTTCTCGATTCGAGTATTGAAAGACTTATAGAGAAATGAGTTTTTTTACCCAGGATATGACTATTAACAGTTTTCTAGTCATATAGAAACAAAGGAGATCATATGACTGAATCAAATAGAATACCCATACTGGAAACCACAAATCTGACAAAATATTATGGAAAATCCCGTGGAGCGGAAGATGTTAGCCTTAGGGTCTATCAGGGAGAAATTTATGGTTTTATCGGCCCCAATGGTGCCGGAAAATCGACTACCATACGATCAATACTGGGATTAATTTCTCCTGATAGAGGAAATGTCAAACTCTTTGAAGAAGATGCTTTAAAAATAGGCGCCCGATTAAGGCAGAAAATAGGATTTGTCCCATCGGAACTCAGTTATTACGATGGGTTGACCGTAAAGCAGCTGTTAAAATATTCAGCGGATTTTTACGAAAACGGTGGTCAGGCAAGAATTGCTCCCTACAGCGAGAGACTGAAACTGGATTTGAACCGAAAAATCAATGACCTTTCTTTGGGAAACCGGAAAAAAGTGGCCATTATACAAGCACTTCTTCACAGGCCGGAATTGCTTATTCTAGATGAGCCGACCAGCGGGCTGGACCCCCTCATACAATCGCGTTTTTACGAAATCCTGCGGGAGGAGCAGAAACGGGGATGCACCATATTTTTCTCATCACACACATTGTCGGAAGTGGAAAGACTCTGCAATAGAGTCGCTATCATAAAAGAGGGATGCATCGTCAATATAAGTGAAATAGATCAACTGCGGAAACTCTATCTGAAGAGATTCCGCCTCTTGTTTAAAAAAGGGAAATCTCTCTCTGAAATAGATCTGAAGGGAATCTCTGAGTTAAAAATAACAAAACAGGGAGCAGAAGGATTATTTGAAGGCGATGTGAGAGATCTTATGAAACAGCTGGCAGAGCTTCCTTTAGAAGACGCCGTTCTTGAAGATCCCAGCCTGGAAGAGATTTTTATGCACTATTACAGCGATAGAGGAGAGTCATTATGAACTGGAATATATATCAAATGGAAATGAGACGGAACTTGAAATCTTTTACGATATGGGCCGGATCCATCTGCGGGATTCTTTTTTTGGGAATGCTCTTCTACCCCGCCATCAATGCCGATGGACTTCTTACTCAAATGGAAGCCCTCTTTGAAAACCCCATGATGAAGGGAATGCTCGCCGCATTCGGTGCCGATGTTACAAGTCTGGGAAGCCTGATGGGTTTTTATGTCACCTACAATTCCATGTACAATGTGCTGCTCGGCTGTATCTTCGCCTCCGTTCTGGCAGGAAATCTGCTGGCGAAAGAGGAGGCAGAAAAAACAGCTGAGTTTCTTTTTACACGTCCTGTTTCCAGAAAAACGATATTTTTTAGTAAAACTGCCGTTTTGTATACTTATATAACCCTGCTGAGCTTACTATTTTTTATTGTCAGTGTAGCTTCGATGGAGTTTGTGAAAAAAGACAGTCCCCGCTATCCCGAAATATCCGCAGAGGATAAGCAGCTTATTATGGAACAGATACAGAATAATCCCCAGGTCATTTACGAAGCGTTCAATCTGACTGATGATAGTTTTGCAGAATATTCTCTGACTTATGCCTCACGATTATTGTCTGAGAGCTCAGATGAAATGAAAGGGATGAAACTCGACATCAACAGTATGAACAGTTTACTCAATGAGGCTATGGACAGCCCCGAAAAATTCTTTGAAAATGTACTGAACAACCCCGAAAGGTACATGTCTCTTTTCTCATTTGAACCTGATCAGCAGGAAGAGTTTCTCGAACATGTCAGGGGAGAACAGATTGAATACAATACAATGAAAGATAGTTTTTTCAATTCCCCCGAAGTATTCTTACTGATCTTTGAAGAAAATACGTCTATAGCCTTAAACCAATTTACATCAGAACCGGGATCGATGGATAAAACAATAAAGCTTCTCAAACTTCCTGAAGATCTGGAGAAACGTATTTTCAAAAAATACAGTGTTTATAAACTGGCTATAATCTGCACATATATTTATCTGCTGATTCTTTCTATGGGTAGCATAGTTCTCCTGATCTCGCTTTTAGTGAACAGGGGGAAATCTGTAATAGGACCAACTCTGGGTCTGGTGTTTTTCTTCTACTTTCTCAACTCATTATCCAGTCTGGCCATGGGGTTTTCGACCACCTTAAGTTATATGGGTTATTTAAGCCCCTTTACGTGGATGGATACAGATATTAATGCACCGGATTTCCAGTTGACCTGGTGGAGAGTACTCTACTTTATTCTCATTTCGGGATTGGCTTTAATGTCAGCTCAGATGCGCTTGAAGAGGAAGGACATACTGGTTTGACAAAATCACCATTACTTTTTCATTTATATTTGATCAGCTGAATGCCTTCTCCAGGATAGAGAGTGTATCTTCCCTGCTGAGAGTCTTCCTGTCCATAAAATAAAGACCACCCATTGCCCTGTATGCATTCTCAGCCATTTTGGGTAATTCAGATCTCTCAATTCCAAAATCAGACATTTTCAGACCATTGACATTACAGGCTTTCTGCAGTTTGCCCAGAGCTAGCATAAATCCATCTGCGTTAGGTTCTTCATCCATGACTGATGCCATTAAAGCCATTCTCTCAGGACAGATCTCTTTGAAATAAGAGAAGTACGATTTGCTGAGAATAATCAATCCCGCACCATGAGGCAAGTCGGGATGATAAGCGCTGAGCGCGTGCTCCATCGAATGCTCCGATGTACAGGATGAAGTTGATTCAACCATTCCCGAAAGAGTATTGGCAAGAGCCACATTCGTTCTGGCCTCGAGGTTGTTTCCATCTTTCACAGCAACTGCAAGATTTTTATAAATCAATTCAATACTCTTTAAGGCGTATGCATCACTGAATGGAGTCGCAATTTTTGCAATAACACCTTCCGCTGCATGAAAAAAAGCATCAAATCCCTGATATGCAGTCAATCCGGGAGGTATGGATAACATCAGCTCCGGGTCGATGATGGAAATTTCCGGATAGGTATCATCTGTACCAAACCCGATCTTTTCCTGTTTGTCTTCATGTGTAATAACAGTCCAGGGATCAGCCTCTGTACCTGTACCGGCTGTAGTGGTAATGGCAATAATGGGAAGAACGCCATTTTTAACTGGCTGTTCCTTCCCTGAACCTCCAAAAATATAGTCCCAGTAATCTCCTGGATTTTTGGCCATAACAGCAATGCTTTTTGCCGAATCGATACTGCTGCCACCACCTAGGCCGATGACAAAGTCACACTTTTCCGATTTAGCAAGAGATGCCCCTTCCATTACATGGGCTTTTATAGGATTGGGAAGAATTTTATCGTATACGACAAAACTCACACCATTATTTGTCAGTAATTTTTCAACGCGCTCAAGATATCCGTATTTCTTCATAGACGTTCCGCTTGAAATTACGATAAGAGCCTTTTTACCGGGCAATTGAATCTCTCCAAGCTCATCGAGTTTCCCGGCACCGAATATAAGCCGCGTCGGAATCTTGTAATCAAATTTTATCATAAAAATCTCCAGAAATATTATTTGTCACTATGGGAAACAGTATAGACCCGAAAGTGAACTCAAGGTCAATGAGAAAATGAAATGATTTTATTTCCCCGCTCTCTTGTGATATCCTAACCCCATGGATAGAGAAATCAAACTGGATAAAAGCTGGCTTGAAGTGATGGCTGACGAATTCGAGAAACCCTATATGGCAGAACTGCAGCAATTTTTGATCGAAGAAAAAAACAGAGGTAAAACCATATTCCCTCGTGAACAAGAAAGATTTCACGCACTGAAAAAAACACCTTTTAATAAGGTGAAAGCGGTGATTCTGGGGCAGGATCCCTATCACGGAGATGGTCAGGCGCACGGGCTCTGTTTTTCAGTACAAAAGGGGATAAAACCACCACCAAGTCTGGTCAATATCTACAAAGAAATGGGAACAGATCTAGGTCTGACACCTCCTGACCACGGCTGTCTCGACAAGTGGGCGGACCAGGGGATTCTAATGCTCAATGCGGTTCTCACAGTGGAAGCGCACAAAGCCGGTTCCCATCAGAAAAAAGGCTGGGAGAATTTTACTGACCGGATCATCAGAGAATTGGAAAACAGAAAAAAAAACCTCGTATTCATATTATGGGGTTCTTATGCCAGAAAAAAGGGAAGTTTCATCAGAAAAGACAGACACATGGTCATAGAAGGTCCTCACCCGTCTCCTCTTTCTTCCTATCGGGGTTTTTTCGGAAGCAGACCATTTTCGAGAACCAATGACTATCTGAGAGAAACGGGACAGAGCGAAATAGATTGGAAAATTTAAAAGACTAGATGTGACATTTAATTGAAAGTCCGAGAGGAACCGGTCTTTCAAAATCTTCACCGGTCGATTCATATCTGTCGGAGATTCTCAGCATGCGCTGTGATCCCAATGCTATTTGAGATGAACCTCCTCCATCCAGGTTAATAAAATTATCAATTCCTTCCTCTTTCGCCAGCTGTGTGAATTCAGCCAGGGAAAATCCCAGACTATCCACACCTTCCGTATAGATTTCTGGCTTGCTTCCTTCTACCCAGATGAGAACGGGTTTGCCGTTTCTCATGCCGAAACCCACTCTAGCCGCACGGCCCCGATGCCAATCGATTGGATAGACCGTGGGAGGGTAAGCCGTTCCATTACCATTGAAATAGGGGTCGTTAAAATCAGATGCCGGTTTGCCTCCATCTATGAGAAGTGGTCCGACCTGAATACCGAAATCATAACCGGTGTTGTTTACATATGTCACTTCGGTAACTTCCGGTTTATAGATCCTATCCAAATGTATAACAAATCCCGCTTCGGGAATTTCCAGGTCACCTCCATTCTTAAAGCCGGCGATACGTCTTCCGACAACGGCAATGTCCGTTCCTTCCTGAACAGGGGTGTGAAATGCTTCGGGGCGCACATAAAATGTGGCATTCTCCGAATCCCGGAATTCACTTCCATTGATTATAACTGGTATATCCCGTATGCCCAATCGCTGACAGCGGGATCTCTCTTCCCCATCGAATAAGAGAGATTCTCTCTCATAAATAGGAGGATTGATGATTTCCCCCTTAATCAAAAGCATACCGAAGGGTTCTCCGGCTATATCGTACTTGCTTTCCAGATCGCTTAATTCAATTAAGAAAAACTGGCTGTTGAAAGTGATTTTGTCTGCCAGAAAGTGATTGCTGAGAAATCCGATTCCCCGGGACACAGGGAGAAATAGAATTTCGCCCTCTATTTGATTTGTAGAAACCGAGAGGAAACCTTTTTCTCTGAGAAGTTGTACAAAAGAGAGAACATCGGGAATAGAAGAACAGATTTGTTCACCATCGATCCAGATCTTTCCCTCTGTACAATATTTGTTCATCCAATAGCGGACTCTCGCTTCCCGATCGCAAATTGTCTCACCAGCGCAAGACTTGTCAAAGGGGATCTCGCATTCTCCGGGTATAGAGAAAAGAATAAGGGAAGCTATGTGTTTGTTCTTTGGAAGCAGTCTCATCCTGTAGAGATAGGTCAAGTCCTCAAAAACCCTGGCATCTAAGCAACATCGGATGTGATCAATGGAAAACCCGCTATTGATTGAAACGATCTGATAAGATGTTTTTTCTGAAATGGACATATTTTTATGGGAAACCTGCGATGTTATCCCGCTGATCTCCGAGAGGTTCGCCGGCACAAAATCCGTCATCCCTTAGTTCCTGTCGAAGCGATACCCTGAATAATAAATCTCTGGAGTGAGATGTAAATAATCAAAAGGGGAATGATGGAAAGCACGCCGCCCGTGAGCAGAAGATTCCATTTCGCCGTATATTGAGATTGGAATTGGGTCAGCGCCATTGTCACTGTCTGAAGTTTTTCCGTATTAATATACAAAATGGGCCTCAACAGATCATTCCAGTTGTTCATAAATGCAATAATGAAAAGAGTTGCCAGTTGTGCATGGCTCTGGGGGAGATAGAGATTGAAATACATTCTGAACGAACCGGCTCCGTCTATTGATCCCGCATCAATCATTGTCTTGGGTATACTTTCGAAAAACTCCTTGAACATAAAGGTTCCGAAGGAGCCGATAAGCACCGAGGGAACAATCAGCGGCGCATAAGTGTCGAGCCAGTTTAATTTCATCATTAAAAGAAATTCGGGAATAATCGTCACCTGAACGGGAACCATGATAGTAACCAGTATGGTCGCGAAAATTATATTTTTGCCTTTAAAGTCCATAAAGGCGAAGGCGAAGCCGGCTAAGGTACATGTTACGACCTGCCCCAAAGCACTACCTCCGGCTACAATAAAACTGTTTAAAGTGTATCGCCCGAAATTAAACTCTCCCAAAACTGAAACATAATTGGAAAACATGCCCGGTTTTAAAAAGAGATCCGGTACTATTTTAGGAGGGATGGAAAATACATTTGCCGACGAGTTGAATGAGTTCATAACCATCCAGAGAAAGGGGAATATCATGACGATCGAAACCAGTACGAGAGGAATATATACAAGTATTTTTATTCGTTTATTCATTGTCTTTTCCTTTAGTACTGGTACTGAACCCAGCGTTTTTTGCCGTAAAAATTAAATGCTGTCAATAGACCGACGATAAAAAGCAGGACGTAGGCGAGTGCCGAAGAGTATCCCATCCTGTAATAGACGAAAGCATTGAGATAGACATCGTACACAAGCGTATTTGTAGAATTCTGCGGACCACCGCGAGTCATAGCATAGATGAGTTCGAAATTTTTAAACGAATCTATAATGGATATGCTCAAGACGAAAAAAGTCGTCGGGGTCAACAGAGGTAACGTGATCTTTGTAAATGTCTTAAATTTTCCAGCCCCGTCGATTCTTGCAGCCTCTTTGAGAGACTCGGGGATATTCTGTAGACCGGCGAGAAAGAGAATCATATAATAACCGGACATTTTCCAAACCTGAATCAATGCGACAGTGAAAAGAGCCAGTGAGGGATCACCCAGCCAGTAAGGAGAATCCAAACCCATTTTAGTCAGAACAATTGTCAGAATTCCATATTTCGGGCTCAGGATCCAGGTCCAGATTATTCCAACGGCAACAGCAGAAGTCACAACAGGCGTATAAAAAGCCGAGCGGAAGAATTTCATCCCTTTAAGCTTTTGATTCAAAAGTAGTGCCAGCAATAGTCCGAATATAGTCACTCCGCATACATAAATGAACGAAAACGCCAGAGTATTGCCGAAAACCTGATAGAAAGCTGAGCTCGTAAACAGTTCTTTGTAATTATCCAAAGCCAGAAAACGGGCATCTCTCAAGATATCCCAATCGGTAAAACTAATCAGAAATGAGGAGATAATCGGACCGACTCTAAAAAAGATTAGACCGACAATTGTCGGGAACAGAAATAACCACGGATCTTGTTTTTTATACCATGACAATTGCTTTCGCTTCATGTAATATCCTCTGATAAGCCGCTCTAAAATGAGCGGCTTTAAACTTTATTTGTAATTTCTATCCAAGACAGTATTCACGTTCTTATCTGCGAGTTCCAGCGCTTCGGAATAGGAGAATTCGCCATCGATAATTCCATCGATTAAACCATTGAATCCGAGAGATTCGGCTGCGCCGTATCCTCTCCATTCTCCCCATGACAGTGTGAAAGAGGTTCGCATGTCCTCTCCAGCCTGCTGTATGAGCAGATCTTTGTTATCGGGCTGCTGACCTTTTTCAAGAAATGCATCGGATTCTGTCAAAGGTCTGTAGGAAGGAATCTTTCCTGCCATAACCATATTCATAGATAAGCCCTCACCTGCTGCAAATCTTGTGAATTTCCATGCGGCATCGGCATTCTTCGTATTGGGTGAAATAGCCAGAGAATCAGGCCATCCGTAAGTCAGAGATCCGTCACCACTCGGTCCTTTTGGTAGTTCCGCAATACCCCAGTTAATAGTATCTCCGGCAACGCTTCTGTTATTATCGATATTCCAGGATCCGTCGACGAACATAGCGGCAGCACCCTGAGGAAAAACATCCTGCTGTCTGAAAGCGGACATCTCTTTTTTCGAAGGAGCGGCTTTGTCCTCCAGAACCAGATCCGTCAGAAATGAAATGGCTTCGAGAGCTTTTGCGTCGGGTTCGTATTTCATAGTGTCACGATTGATCAGATGACCATTATTGGAATACACCCACGATTCAATATGTGCGTATCGGCCGTAGAACCAATACCCCCACTGATCGATAGATCCGTCGCTGTTTATATCTTTTGTGAGTTTCATCGCAGCATCACGAAAATCATCCCAGGTCCAATTCGAATCGGGATAAGAAATACCCTCAGCATCAAAAAGATCTTTATTGTAATACAGCAGGGTTGTCACAAGAGCATAGGGGAAAGCGTAGTACGAATCAGTTCCCGAAAGATCTTTTACCGCATCGAAAAGGTTCATATAAAAATCATTATTATTCAGATCGTTCGCAATGTACTCAGACAAATCGAGAAGCAGACCATTCTGGGACCACTCTTCAAGGTAACCGGCACTGAGATTGAAAACATCGGGAAGCTTTTTCTGATTGGCCATAATTCTAATTTTTGTCCAGTATTCTTTTGGCTCGATAGTGGTCAACTCTACCTTGATTCCCGGATTCGCCGCTTCAAACTTGGCAATCATCTCTTGGTTTCGGGATTTTAACTCAGGATCCCAGCTCCAGTATTGAAGAACGGCTTCTTCATCTGTTCCGGCTTCCTGGGCTCCGTTGGCAAAAAGACCGGCTGTCATCATAAAAACCAGCATGACTATAAAAATTCTCTCAACAGTTTTCATTCTTTCTCCTTAAAATTATGTTTATCTAATTCTAATACAGAAAAACGGAATGTCAAGGATTTGTTCAAACATTTATACATTTGCAAATGTCAATAAAATTACCGGGTACTGTCTCTCTCGATAAAAACCCCTTCGGGATTGATGTACTCAGGGATTTTTTGCTCATCGAGAAGTGCTCTGATAGCCTTAACCGCAAATAAGCCCGGATAGGTCCAATCAAAACTGCACGTGGAAATCGGAGGGAGAATACTGCTGCTCTTCTGAGTTCCATCAAAACCGTAAACAGAAATATCATCGGGAATGGATATACCCGACTCCTTCAAATACTGCATGACTCCCTCAGCTCTGTAGTCTGTAGAACAGATTATACAGTCGACCGGGGGGTTCTTCTTCAAAAGCTGAACGCAAGAACGGTAAGCTTCCTGGGAACTGCCGCCACATTCGAAAATACTTTCAGGATCGATAGGGCTCTGCCCATTGTTCTCCAGAACGCCATTGATAGTCTCGATCCGTTTTCCCGAAGTGAATCCAATGAAACTGATGTTTTCATAACGTTTTTCCGCTATTTTTTCAGCCAACAGGGAGAATCCCTGAATCATATCGATTTCATACTTGAGAAGAACATGGGGTATGGTGAAAAGCGAAATAGTATCATTATGAACATAGGGCCAGACGATGTATCCGTCGTATTTATCGTTGTCTTCGATGGAAAAATGTTTTTCTGATATGAGTACTGTCGAGATATTGTAGTCCACATTATTGCTCATTATTCCATTGATTATTTCAAGATGGCTGAACCAGCTATATTCCCAAATAGTGTTGGTAAAAAAATCAATATCAGAAAGAATAACACCAATGTTGTACTTTTTAAGGTTAATCTGGAATTTCTGAGTGAGGAAACTTCCCCTGCCCGGAATCCTTTCGATAAGCCCTTCTTTAACGAGACTATCCATTGCCGTTCTGACGGTTCCTCGAGAGACACTGAATTTCTCAGCAATAAAAATCTCTGTGGGAAGGGTCTCCTCTTGCGTAAAACTACTGACGAACCACTTTTTCAGAGCATTGTACACCTGAAGCTGAAGTGACGTTGATTTTTTTCTATCGATTGTATCCATTGAATCCTTGTTTTTCGCATTAATGTTTAAACATTTCAAGGATAATCTTTTGCTTTTTCTATGTCAACAATAATTAGAATCTTCTAAATCTGTTAATTTTCTTGATTTTAATCTGATCCGGAAACTACCAAAAATGAATTACTCATAATACTCCTTCAGCAGACTCTCCATAATCAGGGCTGTGCGAAGAGCCGAATAGCCCGTGCTGGGACATTTTCCCCGACCATGAAGTTCATCGACAATTGTCTGAATTAGAGGTTGATGTACATGTTCCGGTTTTCCCGCATTCCACTCTCTTTTTTCACTATCGGTTTCCAGATAAATGTTCTGATGATTAAAACTTGAAAAACGGATCCGTCCCAGATCCCCATTAATTTCGATATAATCATCTTCCGCTTTATCAGCCACAGCAAAATCCCAAAGCCCTGTTCCGATGACACCGCTTTTAAAATGGAAAGCCGCAGATAAGCCGTCTTCCACTTTATACATTCCCGCACGATTGACGGCAAAACCACGCGCTTCTTCTATGGGACCTAAAATCCAATCCAGGATATCCAGTTGATGACTTCCCATATCGACAAATATTCCCCCTCCCGATATCTCCCTGACATAACGCCAGGGAAGATTGTCCGGATCGGGAATATGGCTGTGTTCATCGCGCTTGAGTACAAGGGTAAAACTGCGGGGAGTACCGATGAGGCCCTCTTCGATAACTCTTTTAACTTCAGTAAAAACGGGAAGCCTGCGTCTGTAAAAGGCCACAAATAAGGGGACATTGTTCTTTTCACAGCCACTTATCATTTCCTGAACTTCCCATACATTTATAGCCATAGGTTTTTCGACATAGACAGCCTTACCAGCTGCTGCGGCTTTTAGTGTGTACAATTTATGAGATTCAGGAGGTGTGGCAATGTAGACAGCATCAACTTCATCATCGTTTATAAGAGCATCGGCATCATCGTACCATCGGGAAATATTGTGACGGCGTGCATAGTCTTCGGCTTTTTCACTATTTCTTCTCATACAAGCGGTGATTGACGAGCCTTCCGCTTTTGCAAATGCCGGTCCGCTTTTTATCTCGGTAACATCTCCGCAGCCAAGGATACCCCACCGCACAGAATCTGAAAATTCATTCCCCTTCCATTTATCAGCCATTTCTTCAGCTCCTTTGCCATTCTAACGATTTAAAACACAATATATATAAACATTATTGTATATATATGAGATCCCTGCCTATTGAAATTTACAAATCTCCATGCTTTAATATCAATTCCTAAAAAGAATCCTGTAGAAGAGCTGAAATGTGTTCCGGCTCGACGAATAAATCCTTAGGATATCCGGAGTTAAATAAAATAATGAACAATATTAAAAATGACCTCTTATCGGGCTTAACCGTTGCTTTGGCATTGGTTCCTGAAGCCATAGCATTTGCTTTTGTCTGTCATATTTCACCCATGGCAGGTTTGTACGCCGCCTTTATCGTCGGTCTGATTACTTCTATCTTCGGAGGTCGTCCGGGAATGATCTCCGGTGCAACCGGTGCCGTTGCCATAGTTTTTGCAGCGCTTGTTGTAAGTCACGGTATTGAATATCTCCTTGCGGCCGTCGTGCTGATGGGGCTTATTCAGATTATCGCCGGCCTATTAAAACTCGGTAAATTTGTACGATTGATTCCCCATCCCGTAATGCTTGGTTTTGTAAACGGACTGGCCATAGTCATTTTTCTAGCTCAGCTCGCTCAGTTTAAAAACGGTTCGGGAGAAAATGCCTCATGGATGGCTGTCAGCGACTTAATCCCAATGCTGGGATTAGTAGTGCTCACTATGGCAATTATCTACTTTCTTCCCAAATTGACTAAGGCCATTCCCGCTTCTCTCGTAGCAATATTAGCAGCTACAGCGATCTCACTAGGTTTGGCTTACTTAAATATTTATCATTTCAGAACTGTTATTGATTTCGTAAAAATCCTCGATCCTGCAATTATCAGCCTCAAAGGCGGCCTTCCCGCTTTCCATATACCATCTGTACCATTCAGTTTTAAAACACTGGAAATAATCCTCCCCTTTTCCATACTGGCCGCATCCGTCGGTCTGATCGAATCTCTCCTGACTTTAACTCTTGTCGATGAGTTGACTGAGACACGAGGTCATGGAAATAGAGAATGCCTTGGACAGGGTGCTGCCAATGTGATCTGTGGATTTTTCGGAGCCATGGGCGGTTGCGCTATGATCGGACAGAGTATGATCAACATAAAATCTGGCGGTAGGGGCCGATTGTCAGGAATATCCGCATCAGTTGCACTGCTCTTATTTGTTATTGTCGGTTCGGGATTAATTGAAATAATTCCTGTAGCCGCTCTTGTAGGTGTCATGTTTATCGTCGTCATCAGTACGTTTGAATGGACAACTCTGGGAATCATAAAAAAAATTCCGAGAACGGACGCCTTTATAATTTTACTGGTTACAGTGGTGACAGTCGTAGAAGATCTGGCCATCGCCGTTCTTATCGGCGTAATCGTATCAGCTCTCGTGTTTGCATGGAAAAAGGGAAGTCAGATTGAAATCCGATCAGAAACGAATCAGAAGGGTTCCAGGGTGTATCATTTAAGCGGTCAGTTGTTTTTTGGATCAGCCAGAAATTTTGCTGATCTATTCAATCCCGCAGATGATCCCAATGATGTCATTATCGATTTTCACTATTCCCGTGTTCACGATCATTCTGGAATCGAAGCTATAAACGCATTGGCCGAACGCTATTCAAAACTTGGTAAAACTCTTCATCTAATTGATCTCAGTCCTGAATGCGCACAACTGCTCAATGCTGCCGGCGATATGGTGGAAGTAAAAGTATATGAGGATTTGAAAAACTGGCATATCGCCACAGATAAGCTCGGTTGAAGTAACTGACTAGTCTAAGAAGCTGATGTTATAATCCTTCCCGACTGGTCTATCCATATCGATCAGGACACTTTTCCCTGAATAATCGTGAAGCGTGCACTTGGCTCTAATTTCCAGGTGCCTGACACTCTCATCGATTATGATATTGGATATACTTCTCGTGAAGGGTTGTTCGTTAACATGGGGATGGGCCAGAACTCTTGTCCCGAGAACTTCATCAGTCTCTGAATTTATAATAACCCACTGATCAGCATAGTGATCCCAACCGGTATCATTATGTGTCAAAGTAACATCGAAAGACCACGTATCGACAGATCTCTCTATTAAATCGACATGTATTACCTGAGCATATTTCAGGTCGTCCTTCAATTGCCCCCCCTGGGAGAATAAAAAGAATACTGAAATGGAAAATATTAAAATCAATATGTATCTCTTCATAGTGAAAAGATACATATGCGATCCGGAAAAGTCTAATTATTAATCTTCGATAGGCATTGGATTACAGAGATTTTCTTTGTTCTCTGCGACTCTTGCACAATTAAAACAGATAAAATTGGGATTTTTAACAATATCTTTGATCTTATCAATATCTTTATTTCTATTAACTATCAACTGACATACGTGATCACTGTGTTCACCTGTACATGAATTCTCTTTCATTTTCACACCTCTGAAATATATTTATACATTGAATTATATTCGCATTTCGCCAAACCGAGAAACACATTTATTTTTCATCTTCTTTTTTTTTAAACCAGCTCTTGTCTCCATAAGCTTCTTTCAGACAAGCCGGACATAAACTGTGTGAAAATAACAGGTCTGAATGTTCCTCCAGATATCCCTCTATCTGCTTCCAATACCCCTTATCATCGCGGACTTTTTTACATTGGGCACAAATAGGCAATAGGCCCTCAAGGGTATTGATGTCGCTAAAGGCCTCTTTTAATTCAGATTCAACTTTTTTTCTTACAAGTATTTCTTTCTGAAGTCTTCTGTTCCACCTGAGAATAATAATAAAGAGAACTCCCGCAATAAGAATCACAATAAAAATGGGAAGTATAATATCCTGAAATCTCAAACCGTATTCATACTTTATGGAAAGCCACCGATTCCGTATCCCGGATCTTTGCTCAGGAGAAATGGCAATCAGCCCTTTATTGATGATGGATACCAGTTCCGGCCAATCATCACGGACAGCCATATAGAGATTATAATTCCCATATCCGGAAGGCGCAGCAATTTTTAGATTGGTCAATCCCTGTTCACCGATTAGATAACTGCAAGTGGCAAGATTTCCGATATATGCGTCTGATAATCCGACAGAAACAGACTCCAGTGCCTCAAGGGGAGATTTGACTGTATAGGCATCGACATCAATCCCATCCGAAACCAACCAGTCCGTAATTATATTTTTTTCTACGAGAGCAACCTTCAGACCAATCAAATCATCACTACCCCCGATAAAAGGGGCATCGTCTCTGCTGATAATGACAAGGGGAAATGTCAATTGAGGTTCCGTAAAAAGAAGATACTCTTCCCGTTCGGAACTTTTTGCCGAACAGGCGATTAAATCGATATCTTTCTGTTCTGTTTTTTCCAGGACTTCAGGCCACAATAGATTATCCTGAACTTCGATTGTAATTCCAAGATTATCGAAAATAATCTTCAGATAGTCTGAAGCAATCCCCAAAGGCTGATTATTACCGT
>JADGDJ010000063.1:17147-19838 GCA_016744925.1 Spirochaetaceae bacterium | reverse complement strand
ATATAATCGGTTTTTCAGTGGGATATGAATTGTCTGCTACAAATATTCTTACAGTACTCGAATTGGGACAGATCCCTTTTGAAAATTCTGAACGTCTTGAAGAAGATCCCATCATTATTGCGGGAGGACCGGCACTTACTAATCCTCTACCATTTTCTACTTTTATCGATGCAGTCTTTATCGGAGAAGGGGAGGGTTTAATTGAAAATCTCTTTCCCAAACTTGTATCCCTGAAAGAAAATGAATCATCAAGAGCAGAATTGTTCAAAACTATCGAAGATGAGGAAACAGTTTGGACATCGAATAAAGATGAGACTATAACAAAGGCTATGTGGAATGATTTTGGAAGAGATTTTGACCAACACAGCATGATGCCTGTTCCCACTGTGGATACAGTACAGGAACACGGTGTTGTTGAGATTATGCGTGGATGTCCCAATGGATGTCGTTTTTGCCATGCCGGATATTTTTACAGACCATTGAGACAGAAAGATTATAAAACAATTGTTGAAGAAGCCGAACACATTGTTAACAGATGCGGTTATAGAAAAATTACACTTTCATCTCTTTCAACAGGAGATTATAATAATCTGCTTCCACTTGTCCGAAACCTGAATAAGAGGTTTAAGCACCGGGGAGTTTCTTTTCAACTCCCTTCGCTTAGAGTCAATTCTGTTACCCTTCCTTTACTGGCAGAGATTTCAGAAGTGAGAAAAAGCAGTCTGACTTTTGCTGTGGAAACACCGCGGGAAGACTGGCAGCAGGGTATGAATAAAGAAGTTCCTAAAGATAGGATCATAGAGCTTTTGAAAGAAGCGAAAGAACAGGGCTGGAAACTGGCCAAATTCTATTTTATGATCGGTCTTCCCACAGCTAAGGGGGAAGATGAAATACAGCCCATTATCGATTTTTTACTGGATATTCAAAGTCAGGTAAAAATGAAAATTAATGTCAATGTCGGAACTTTTATCCCCAAACCTCATACCCCTTTTCAATGGGGCGCTCAATTTACTGATGAGATCTCTATGGAGAAGATAAGAAGGCTCCGCGATGCGCTGAAAGGAAAGAACTTCAAAATGGGATTTCACTCACCATTTGTCTCTTATGTCGAGGGAGTCATCGCCCGAGGTGATGAGCGAGTTGCTTCGCTCATCAAAAAAGCCTGGGAAAAAGGGGCTAGACTCGATGCCTGGGATGAATATTTTGATCGTGATCTATGGCGGGAAATATTAAATGAAACCGATTGGAATGTGGAAGAAGAGATTTGCTCAGCAAGAGATGTCGATTCCATATTGCCATGGGATTCTGTCTCATTGGGCGTATCGAAAGAGCAGTTTAAAAGTGAATATGAACGAGCCATGAATTTTCAATTGACTGAATCCTGTGATAATCCCTGTAAAGAGTATTGTGGCGTTTGCAGCAAAGAGGAAAAAGTCAGATATCCCGAAGGTCTCGAATTTCTCGATGAAGAGATCGAAGATTTTGAAGAAACCGGAACCGTGAGAAGAATTCTTTTCAATTTCAAGAAAAAGGGCTCTTCTGTATATTTCGGACATTTAAACATAATGCGTATGTTTGAAATGGCATTTCAGAGAGCTGGCGTTTCCATGTTTTTCACTCAGGGGTATAACCCAAAACCCAAAATGGAATTTCCGCACCCGCTTACACTCGGGATAGCATCGGAAGGTGAAGTAATTGGAGCTGAAATTTATTATCACGGTGAAGAATTCAAAGAGATGATTTCTAATCTCAATAAAGTTTTACCCGAAGGAATAGAAGTTACTGACTGTAAACTTCTTCCCGAGGTTGGAGAGGGGAGAAAATACAAATCTCTTATGGCTCAATACTGGGGTAGCTTATACCGATTGGAGCTCAGTAAGGGTTCCCGGTTTACCATAGAAGAAATTCACGGTAAATTATTGGAACAGTCAGATCTTCAAGGTGTAGCTGAAGATTATACATTCTCTATAATCGGGGATTCTATCGAGATTATCTCTGAAATGAAAAATAAAAAGATGAATAATATTGTGAGATTGCTAAGTGAGTTCGCAGGGGAAAATCCTCTAGCTGAAGGCATCGAGCTGACAAGAATGAACATATTTAAAAAAGACCAGGAATCAAAATCGTTCTTTGTTTAATAGAGGCTGAGGGCTGTTCTCCTGTTTCTTAAACGGAAAGAACAGTCTGTCTCTGAATTTTCTCCCCATAAATCCTGAAAGAAGTGCTCTATACTCATTTTCCCATTGTTCAACCACATTAGCCAAATAGTGTAATTCAACTTCTTTTAATGTTTTCATTTTCATTGATTCCATTTTTTCTGGATTATTGAGAATGCTGTTAAAAGCATCACCCATTGCCTGGAAATCTCCTTTATCGACAATGATTCCGCTTTTCCCATTAGTGACCATGCCAGGGACTCCTCGTGCATTTGTTCCGACACAAATGCAGCCGTTAACCTGAGATTCGAGAATGGTCATGGGTTGATTTTCTGTTTCCGAAGCAGTGGCAAAAATCTCACAGGCGCTGTATATGCCGCCTTTTACCAGGACATCGTGCTCAATAGATCCTGTGAAAATAACTCTATTATTGAATTTTGAAGTAGATGCCATATTTTGAATGTCCTTCATTTGCGGACCGTCACCTACTATCATCAGTTTTATTTCTTCATTTTTTGATGCGGCATGAAAAAAA
>JADGDJ010000063.1:16488-17137 GCA_016744925.1 Spirochaetaceae bacterium | reverse complement strand
GCCTTAAGAAGTGTCTCTATATTTTTCTCGTGGGAGACTCTACCGACATAAAGTACAGTTTTCCCATTTAAATTATGTTCCTCTATAATTTTTCCTCTTTCAGAGTCATCGAATATGTCGGGGTTTATTCCGTTGGAGATAGTTTTCATCAAGGGGGCGTTGCACCCATTTTCCTGCATTTCAATAATAGTGCTATGTGAAGGGGCCGTGGTTAAATCTGTTTTGCCGTAAAACTGATTTGTATAGCGCCAGGATATATTTTGTATAAGTGAAGAAGGTTTAAATAATTTCCAGTGCTGTATATATCGGGGATCGGATACAAATGTGTGGTAGGTTCCGATAAGTGGAGTATTGAGCAGTTTCGCCATATTGACGGCCATTATGCCCAGCCCAATTGGTGTTTCAAAGTGTATGACATCGATTTCAGCCCGTTTGAGAACCTTAAATGTTCTCAGGCTCATTATTTTGGTCCATCTGAAGTCTTCATAAAACGAAGCCTTAATGGATGGAATTCTCAATATTTCGATACCCGGATATTCAAATTCATTGTATTCCCGATCCACTTTGGGGGCAACAATATATATTTTGTGGCCTTTATCGGCGAGTGATTTTGATAAATTGACTACAGATGAAACAATGCCGTTAATCT
>JADGDJ010000063.1:0-16478 GCA_016744925.1 Spirochaetaceae bacterium | reverse complement strand
GATAAAAAGTATCTGTGAAATAAGCTATCTTCAATGCTTCCATAAGCACTTAATATCATAGTTAGGTGAAATATGCAAAAATAAAATATAAAATTTATGGCCCTTTTGACAAAATTGATCTGAGAAGTATCGAAAATTTCACTAGGATAGGCTTATTGACATATCTTGTTTATTGATCCGATAATACTGCCTATGAAAAAAATAATAAATCCTTACAGAGATATAGAAAATTACAATTGTTTTGGTTGCGCTCCCCACAATGAATCGGGGTTGAGAATGGAATTTTTTGAAGAAGGTGACGAAATCGTCTGCCATTGGATACCGGAGGAAAAATTCACAGGGTACAATCACATTCTCCATGGGGGAATTCAGGCAACTTTAATCGATGAAATAGCAAGCTGGGTTGTATTTATTAAACTAAAAACAGGTGGATTTACAGTAAATCTCAATGTCGATTATAGAAGTCAGGTTCTGATTAACAAAGGCAACATCATGCTGAGAGCGTCCCTTAAAGAGATGAAAAAAAATATTGCCCATATCTCGGTCGGTTTATATGATGGAGAAGGAAAACTCGGAAGTGAAGGCATTGCTCAGTATTTTACTCTTCCAGAAAAAATCGCCCGTAAAAAAATGCTATATCCGGGACTTGAAAACTTTTTCGAAGAATAAATAATCATTTTTCTTTACTTTGGATTATTGTCAACGTAAAATACATAAGTGCTTATGTAAATGGGAGTTTTATGGGATTTTATGAAGAAACGGGAATTCTGATTCTCGGCACGCGTTTGAAAAGACTCAGTGAGAGGTTTTTATCTGAAGTCGGAAAGATCTATGAAAGATTAGGAATCGACTTCGAAGCCGCCTGGTTTCCCGCTTTTTTTTTAATCCACCATAAAGGTCCATTATCTATTACAGAAATAGCAGAAAATCTTAATGTTTCTCAACCTGCGGCAAGTCAGCTTATCTCACTCTTACATAAGAAAGGGTATATTCAACTCATAGTCGATCCTCATGATAAAAGACGAAAAATTGCCAGTTTTTCTCATCAGGGTTTAATACTTCTAGATGATCTGATTCCCATTTGGGAAACACTGGAGAAAAAAATGGTAGATATGTTTGATGAAGAGGATGTTCACATTGTCGAAAGTTTTAATCAGCTGGAGAACAAGTTAAATAGAATCAGTTTTGGTGATTCCGTACTGAACTCCTTAAAATTAGAGAAAGAAGGTGCTGAAAATGAGTAAAGTATTTCATTACGGTGAAGGTATACTAAGTCCTGGTCTGGCGATGGATATTGCCAGAGGTCATGTCGAGGGAATAATTACCGGAAGCGCTATTAAAAAAATTAAAAAATGCAGTGATGATGTACAAACGATTGTCGATACAAAAAAGATTGTCTACGGTGTCAATACAGGATTCGGTCCGCTCTGTACAAGCATTATTTCAGAAGAAGATACAAAGACACTTCAATACAATATTCTCAAAAGCCATAGTGTCGGAATGGGTGATAATATCGAAGAAGAGATTTCCGCACTGATGCTTGTGTTGAAGATGCATTCTCTTGCCAGAGGTTATTCCGGTATTCAACTGGCAACGTTAGAGAGAATCAACTGGCATATCAATCAAAGAGTTTTCCCCCTTGTCCCCTGTCAGGGTTCTGTGGGCGCCTCAGGAGATCTAGCTCCTTTGGCTCATCTATTTCTACCTCTTATCGGTTTAGGTACAGTTCACTATAAAGGTGAAATCATATCTGGGGCTCAATTGTTTGAGAGAGAAAATCTTAAGCCGGTTGATCTGGGCCCGAAAGAAGGGCTGGCCCTTATCAATGGTACTCAGTTTATAGCGGCTCATGCCGTGAAAGCAGTCCACAGGATGAAAAATATTCTCGATTGTGCTGATATTATAGGCGCGATGACTCTTGAATCTCTTCTCGGTTCGGCAAGACCTTTTAAGAGAGAGCTCCATCTAATAAGACCCTATGAAGGGACAATGTATGTTGCCAATAGATTGGAGAATATGCTCAAAGGTTCAGAAATACTGAAGTCCCACGAAGATTGTGAACGGGTTCAGGATCCTTATTCCATTCGCTGTATGCCACAGGTTCATGGTGCATCTAGAAATGCCTGGAAGCATCTGAAAGATCTACTTTGTGTAGAATTGAATTCAGTAACCGATAATCCTATTGTCCTAAGTCCTGAAGATACAATCAGTGGTGGAAATTTTCATGGTCAGCCCTTGGCTCTTCCCCTCGATTACTCGACCTTAGCATCGAGTGAATTGGGCAATATTTCCGATAGACGAACCTATCTTCTGCTCGAAGGGAATACAAAAGGACTTCCAAAACTACTTATGGAACACACGGGAATCAATTCGGGATTTATGATTCCTCAGTACACATCAGCGGCCCTTGTTTCAGAAAATAAAAGCCTCTGTTTTCCTCCCAGCGCTGACAGTGTTCCCACCTCACTTGGGCAAGAGGATCATGTGAGTATGGGGTCCATCAGCGGAAGACGTGTCAATGAAGTGATCGGCAATGTTGAAAAAATACTCGCTGTGGAATTGGTCTGTGCCGCTCAGGCTTTTGATTTCAGAAGCCCGATAAAATCAGCGCCCCTCCTGGAGAGCTGTCATGGTGAAGTGAGAAAAACAATAGATCATGCTGATGTGGATAGAGTTTTCGCTTATGACCTAGAAGCGGCAAGAGTTATGATATCATCGGGAAAACTTGCTGAAACTGCAGAAAATGCTTCCCGTGAATTCAATATAGACATCCATGGAGGAAATGATGATTTATTCGGACTTTATTAAAAAATATGCCAATCATCCCGAGTACAAAGCGCCCAGAGGCCCTGAACTGCATGCCAAAAGCTGGCAGACAGAAGCAGTCCTGAGAATGTTCCTCAACAACCTCGATAGGGAAGTTGCCGAATGTCCCGAAGAACTGGTTGTTTACGGAGGGACCGGACAGGCCGCTAGAAATGTGGAAGAGGCAAAGATCATTATAAAACATCTTTTAGAGCTGGAAGATAATGAGAGTCTACTGGTCCAATCAGGTAAAGCTGTGGGAGTAGTCAGGACTCATGACGAAGCTCCCCGTGTTCTTATTGCCAATAGCAATCTTGTTCCCCATTGGGCTACGTGGGAGCATTTTAACAAGCTTAAGGAACAGGGCTTGATGATGTATGGCCAGATGACAGCAGGAAGTTGGATCTATATTGGAACTCAGGGAATTCTGCAGGGGACATATGAGACTTTTGTCGCATGCGGGAAAAAATATTTCAATGGGGATCTAAGCCACAAACTACTCGTTACAGGTGGTCTGGGAGGGATGGGAGGAGCTCAGCCCCTTGCGGCAACGATGGCTGGCGCCACTTGTCTGGGAGTCGATATTGATCGTGAGAGAATTAAAAAGAGATTAGCCACGCGTTATGTGGATAAAATGACCGAATCATATGAGGAAGCTATAAAATGGGTTCTTCATGCCAAGGAAAATGGAGAAGCAATATCAGTCGGTCTTGTCGGAGATATAGGTGATATTCTCGAGAGATTGATTAATGATGGTATAACCCCCGATGTGCTTACAGATCAGACTTCAGCCCATGATCCTATTAACGGATACATCCCCAGTGGAATTTCACTGGTAGAAGCCTTAAAGCTGAGAAGTGAAAACCCCACAGAGTATAGAGAGCTTTCTATCAAAAGTATGGCACGACATGTTCGTTTTATGCTTCAGCTTCAGAAAAAGGGCTCCAGGACATTTGATTACGGGAATAATCTGCGTGAATTTGCCAAAGAGGGTGGTGTTGAGGAAGCTTTTGATTTCCCCGGTTTTGTTCCCGCTTATATCAGGCCTCTTTTCTGCGAAGGAAAAGGTCCGTTCCGATGGGTGGCTCTATCGGGAGATCCCGCTGACATACAGGCGACTGACGATGCTTTGAGAGAGGTATTTCCTGAAAATACAGATCTTCTCAACTGGCTGGATAAGGCGGAAGACAAAGTCGCTTTTCAGGGACTGCCCAGCCGCATCTGCTGGTTGGGTCTGGGAGAGCGTGAAAAAGCCGGTATTATTTTTAATAATCTTGTTAAAACCGGTAAAGTCAAAGGGCCGATCGTCATTGGACGGGATCATTTGGACTGTGGTTCTGTGGCTTCACCAAACCGGGAAACTGAGGGGATGAAAGATGGCTCTGATGCTGTCTCCGACTGGCCACTGTTGAACCTTATGTCCAATGCCTGCGGCGGTGCGACCTGGATCTCATTTCATCACGGTGGCGGAGTGGGAATAGGTTATTCGCAACATGCGGGAATGGTTGTACTGGCTGACGGTACTGAACGGGCAGAGAGATGTCTGAAACGGGTTCTCTACAACGATCCGGCACTGGGAATTTTCAGACATGCCGATGCGGGTTACGAATTGGCATTGGATACAGCAGAAAAGCAAGGTGTCAAGAGGTGATGTTCGGAATCGGACCTTTTAAGCAGATGCTGACTATGGATGGAATTCCCTTAAAGGGAGCTCTAACCGATTCTCAACTTAGAATCATCTCTCAGGGTGCACTGATTATTTCCGGCGATACAATACATCATGTGGGCACATATGATGAGCTGAAAGATCAGTTCTGTGATCTGGAGTTTGTTACTGTTGAACAAAATTCAGTCTGTTTACCCGGATACATAGATGTACACACACATATGTGCTGGGCCGGTTCCCGATCTGCAGACTATGCCCGACGAATTGGTGGCAAATCATATTTGGAAATTGCCAGTGAGGAAGGGGGAATCAATGTTACAGTCAAAGCCACACGAAACGCCTCTAAAGAAGAATTAAAAGCCGGACTCCGCAATCGGGCTACGAGGCATTTGGGGGAGGGCGTTACAAGCTGTGAAGTGAAAAGTGGATATGGACTCAATAAGGAAAGCGAATTGAAAACGCTGGGAGTTATCACAGAAGTTAACAAAGAGCTGCCCATAGACCTCATCCCCACGGTATTATCCGCCCATATCAAACCTTATGACTTTGAGGGGACTCAGAAAGAATATCTCGATTATGTTCTGGAGGAAATCCTGCCGGAAGTTCAATCAGAAAACCTTGCACAGAGAGCTGATATATTTATCGATGAAGGGGCTTTTTCTCTGGAAGAAGGTGAGTATTTCCTGAAAAGAGCTAAAGATCTTGGATTTTCACTTACCGTTCACGCTGATCAGTTCTCCAACGGGAGTAGTTCTCTGGCAGTTCAATATGGGGCAGCCAGTGCAGACCACCTGGAATGCATCAGTGATGCAGACATAGATCGTCTAGCTTTATCCGATACGGCGGCTGTGGCGCTTCCCGGCTGCTCTTTGGGACTGGGTATCAATTTTGCTCCCGCAAGAAAACTACTTGACCGAGGGGCTTCTCTGGTCATCTCCACAGATTGGAATCCCGGCTCAGCTCCAATGGGAGATCTCCTGCTTCAGGCTTCTGTATTGGCTGCCAGTGAAAAATTGTCATCCGCAGAAACGCTTTCAGCCATAACCTTCAGGGCTGCAATGGCTCTTGGATTAAATGATAGAGGAATACTGCGGAAAGGGATGAAAGCGGACTTTCTTATATATACTACTGATGATTATAGAGATATTTTATACAATCAGGGGAAGTTGAGACCATCTTCGGTCTGGAAGAAAGGTGTACATATGTAATACTGTAAGTATTGATGGTTATGACATTATTGATAATACTTCTTCCTTTTGCCTTTACTCTACTTATACTCCCCCTTATTCTGCGTTTTCTCATTGGGAGAATTGTTCTTTTAGTGGTGAAAAGACGCTATGTTTCTCAATTCGATGAAAAATCTCTCGTAGATGACCGGGATAAAAAAGCACTCAGATCAGTGCTGAATACATTGTTGAAAAAACTCAGTTATCCTTTCATTCAGACCTATGATTTTAAATCAGAGATTATTTCTCTTATATTGATCGTACAAAATTGCTATTCCGGGAAAGAATCGGATGAATTGAAATTTTCATTTTCTATCTCAGAGCTTATAAAATGTTATTTTCTACTTATGAAGGATCTCAATGATATTCTCAATAATACATTTTGCTTGAATCGTATAAAAAGAAGTCGAATTTCTACTTTGAAAAAAATAAACAGAATCAGTGGGTATTACAATTATCTTTTTAACAAAATTCCCTTTCTGAATATATTGAGGAAGGGAAGAATCACAGGGAAAATTATTCGCATACTTCTGATTCCTGTTTTAGGGTTACCCTCTATTGTTTTAAGTGGCATTGCTTCTATCATCTCACTCTTTTTTACAGAAATTATCTGGAAATACTACTATTCTATTTTGATGATCAAATGCTGTTATTACAGTATGATTTTATATGGTGGAAAAAAGTCGCTTCTGAAAGAGCAGCTGGATTCTGTTTCCTCATCAGAGATAAAGGAATTGGCACATCAGGTTGAGGAGTTGATAAACCCTCACAATCCGAATTTTAGATCATCTCTTTTTGAAAAATCCTTTTTCCGATATCAGACAGAGCTGGAGAAATATGGGATCTCTTCAGAAAAGGATATTAATTTTGATGGAGTATACTATAGATTCAATAGCAAACGACGGGCCTTTAAGAAAATTCTGGAGGTCCCCGTTAATGCCATGAAACAGTACAATCCATTTTATACAAAAGGTTTTTCTGATCGGGAACAAATTCTCAGTCTTATAAAATCTATTGCCGGTGTATATACAGAAAAAGATGATTTTTTTGATGATTTGAGAATTACCGAGATATTTGAAATACTCTATATGGCCTCATTAGTCAGTTACAACAAACTTTTGATGGGATCTGTTATTCTCGATAACCTGACGGTGGATTTTGTTTTGAAAGCGAAAGATCTCAATGATGAACTTTTTAATGAAGTTCTTCAAAATTCTGTTCCCGGATATAAAAAGTTTTACAGATCTTTTGTTTTACTCAGAAAAAGCAGGATACTCTACAAAGCGGCACGGTCGGCAAATCCAGTGGGGCTTATTCTGTCATTGAGCGGTCCCATCGCTTTTGAGGGAATGAAATCTCAATTCCGTGATTATTTATTTCAAAAAACAGGGCGTTTTACAATTTACTGCTTTGAGTCAAATGCTCTCAATAGGGAAAAGCTCTTTTTTATCCGTTGAAATCAAAAGGATTGTTCTTCTTTTTCAAAGTCTCTTAGTTTCAATCCCATTTTAATTACATCTTTATCATCAGGGGGGAATATACCTGTAATTGAAGATCTACTCAATGAGCGGTCAATGGTTGAATCTTTTATGACCAATGCCGGATCCCCCAGAATTACCATTCCCAGGAACCATTCATCATCTTTGCTGCCGTAATAATTGTACCACGATTTAAATGCGTTTCCCCAGCTGCTTCCCAATATAAGAGTCCGATGGAATTCTAAGGGATAGTAATTTCCTCCCACTTTAGTGGACCCAGTCAAAGCGAGTCCCGTATCTGTCTCTGTCAGGTATGTCATTGCGAGGTTCGTCTGAGTATATCGGGCTCCTTTGCAGTTGAACATATTGAGAAATCGACCGCGAACATTATTGGAAGATATATCTCTGTCGCGCACAGGGCTATAAACACTACCGTCTTTTATATAGAGTGTTGTCGCGCTGGCGTGTATCCATTGATAGACGTAATCGGCTCCGTCGAAAGACAACCTGTGTATATAATCTTCTTTTTGGGTTTCTGAGGAAGTCTGATTAATTTTGACATTGCTGTACATTCTTTCAAGACCAAAGGAAGAACTTCGGAAAGTGTTAAACCAGTCATCATCCTTAAAAATATAAGCTCCTCCCAGATATTCATAATTACCCATTCTGTAGTCGTGCAGACGGGAAAAGTAGCTTGTAATTTGCTCAGCAGTTCCATTGATTCGAGATGCGTATTTTGAGAGTTTTAGCGAGCTGTGCCCATCATATTTTCCATCATGATCGACATCACTCCAGGTGGCATCGAGGTCCATCAGAAAAATATCTATAGGGAACTCTTCGAATTTCCCGAATGCCGTCTGTTCATACCATGCACTGGGCAGATCTCCTATAAGAAAGGAACCGTCGATAGTGTCTCTGTTATCTTTTATTATGGATTTCAAATCCTCTATAGAATTTTCATTAGAAAAAGGTCTGATTTTAACAGAACCCCCTTCTGCGAGAATATCATCACTATAAACAGTTAATTCGTGGGAGAGTGAAGTGAGTATTGACTCTTCAACTATTACAAGAATTCTTGTCGGATCCAATTCTGCCGGTGGTGGAGGATCCTCCATTGACAACATAGAACAGGATAAATGAAAAAGGAGAATTGAAAATATGAAAAATAACTGTAAATCTTTCATACTTTAATTCTAATCTCGTAATAAGCAAATTCAAGACCAACCAAGAGTAGAGTTTGTAAATCTACCTTTTACGTGTTAAAATCAAACTGAAAAGAGGCAAAATTGATAAGAAAACCAATTAGTATTATTTTCCTGTCTATAATATATATATTCTCTCCTCTTGCCATCCTTATGTTCAATGCGGTAATCAATATGGTTCCTTTATTCGGTTATGGTAGTATTATATACAGGCTAAATATTTTTGATGCTCTTATCCTATCTCTTTATATCCTTACGGGTATTTCGATTCTTCTCGTAAAAAAGTGGGGATGGTGGGTAATTATAGGATCTTCTACAATTTTGATTATTTACAATCTCATCTCTTTTTATTTAAATCCTTTTTCTTCAATATTAATGATTCTACTTATGAATGTGACTCTCTTTGCTGTGACTCTTTTTTTCTTTCGAAAACATATTATTGCCCCATATTTCAATCCTCAATTGCGGTGGTGGGAACAGGATCAACGGTATGAAATTGATATTTATCTTAAGTTTTTAGGGATAAACCGCAATGTAATTATCTCAGATCTTTCAGAAGGCGGATGTTATATTTTTGTCGATTTTCTCATTGAAAATGGCTCAGAACATCTGGTGTTAATAGTATGTGGATCATTTCGCATCACTCTTCATGCCAGAATAATGCGAATTGCAAAAGAATCGGACCGATATTACGGTTATGGCCTGATGTTTAAAAAAATTGATGGTGTTGAACGTGAAGGTTTGAAACATCTTTTGAAAAAATTAAAATCATTTTCAACTTATGAAGGTGATAATATTGATGACGATGAGAAAAGAAATGCAACCCGTTTTTTTATAAATAACGACCTGACTGTCTCTACTGAACATGAAAGGAGTCCAGTCAACCTGATTGATATATCCAGAAGTGGATGCTCTCTAGGATCTGCAATTGATCTTTCCGCAAGTAAAAAATGCCTATTTCACTTTAGACTGGGACAGATAGTTCATACGGTGCAGACTAAAGTCATCTGGAAAAAAAGTAATCCCGATCATAAATATTACGGTCTTAAATTTATAGATATTGATCGACCTGTAAAAAAAGCTATAAAGAACTTAATATTATCCAGGAATAGACTTGGGGCAAAAAAAAGAGAAATCGATAAAAGCGAATATAACAAACGCTGTGATGAAAAGCTTCACAAGACTCCTTATGATCTCGTTCGTTTTATCAAAAAATTGTTTAAGTGAAATTCTTAGAAAATCAGATTTTTAAGAGTTGAAAAAGTCTTTTCCCCTTATTCAAATTGTGTTATCTTATTGCAATCATAGTGAATTTTAATTCTTAAAAGGGAATCCGGTTTAATTCCGGAGCGGTCCCGCCACTGTAAACGGGTGTGTATCCATCATTCACCACTGGAGTTTTCCGGGAAGGTTTGGATAAAGTCCCGTAAGTCAGGAGACCTGCTGTGAAAATTTCAGTTATTACTCATCGAGGAGCGAGTGGTGTCTATTAAACTCTTATATTTCTCCTTTCTCCTTTGTAGAAGGATTAATCATGGCTAAAACTCTCATGATCCAGGGAACAGGTTCAGATGTCGGGAAGAGTCTGCTTGTAGCAGGTCTTTGTCGGATATACAAAAGACGTGGTTTCTCTGTTTCCCCTTTTAAAGCTCAGAATATGGCCCTCAATTCCTATGTCACTCCCGATGGACTGGAAATCGGACGTGCTCAGGCTCTTCAGGCTGCAGCTTCAGAAATAGAACCCTCTGTGCAAATGAATCCCGTTTTAATAAAACCTCATGGAGATATGAAGTCTCAGATCGTCCTTATGGGAAAACCCTGGAAAGATCTGCATGCCAGTGATTATTATGGGACTAAAGCCAGACTCTGGGAATATGTCGCCAAATCTCTCGACTCCCTGAACGACGATTTTGACCTTATTATATGTGAAGGCGCCGGCAGTCCCGCTGAGATCAATCTTAAAAAACAGGAAATTGTGAATATGGCCGTAGCGAAATACCTGAATGCTCCTGTCCTCATTGCTGCTGACATTGATCGAGGCGGAGTATTTGCCTCTCTCTACGGTACGGTGGAGTTAATGGATCCCGTTGAAAAAGGTCTCATTAAGGGGTTTATAATCAATAAATTCCGTGGAGATGCAGAACTTTTGAAACCGGGCCTGAAAATGCTTGAAGATCTGACCGGGGGACGGAAAACAGCCGGAGTCATTCCTGTAATTAAAGATTTAAAACTGGCACAGGAAGACTCGGTATTTCTCGAGAAGAATAGTGTTTTTGGCGGTGGACCTATCGATATTGCTGTTATCCATCTTCCCTATGTGTCTAACTATGATGACCTCGACGCTCTTCTTCTGGAAGAGGGGATCAGTATCAGGATGATTCGCACGGCGGCTGAGCTGGGACATCCTCATGCCATTATTATTCCCGGTAGCAAAACAACCATTGCCGATTTAAAGTGGATGAGAGAGCATGAAATTGATAAGGCTATATGCAAACTCGCCAGCTCTGGTGTTCCCGTGGCCGGAATTTGTGGAGGATATCAGATTCTTGGTCGATCAATCTCAGACCCGATGGGGCTGGAAGGAGAAAGAGGTACGGTTCAGGGCCTTGCTCTTTTACCGCTAAAAACAACTCTTTCCCATGGTAAAACTACAGTGCGCAGCATAGCTTATGCCGCAAGCTCTACCGGTTTTTTGGATGACCTCGAAGCACCTGTAACAGGTTATGAGATCCATATGGGTGAGACAATAGCTATAGATGGGGATTCTCCCCTATTGCGTATGAGTGATGGTTCTTCACATGGGTATATTTCTTCTGACGGTAATATTTGGGGCTCTTATTTTCATGGAATATTCAATACACCGGGATTTCGAAGGAAATGGCTCCAGTCTCTGGGTTGGGAAGTGAAAGGAAAAGCTAAGAGCCTTGATGAGGTTCAGAATGAACAGTTAGATAATCTTGCAGATATTCTGGAAGCCAATCTGGACATGGGTTTTATTGATGGAATTATCGGGTTATGATTGCTGAAAGATTACCACAGATTCTCCTTTTGGGCGCTCTGCTCATTGATGGTATATTCGGCGAAGTCCCCAACAGGTTTCACCCAGTCGTTTGGATGGGGAAGTACATCGGGTATTTCTGGAAGAAAAGAATTGTGAAGTCCGAGAGGAGTCTATTTCTCTGGGGAGCCTTATTGTTATTTACAGGAATTGTTTTTTTCTCTTCAATACCCTGGTGTTTAAATCGTTTTTTTCCCCCTTTTGCAGCGTGTGCTCTTTCTCTCTATATGCTGACTACAATATTCTCCATGAATGCTCTTTTAAAAGCCGCAAAAGTGGTACGAAAAGCTTTGAGTGAGGGTGATTTGGTAGAAGCGCGAAGATTGACATCGTGGCATCTGGTCAGCAGGGATACATCAGATTTGTCCTCAGAAGAGCTTGTTTCTGCTGTTGTTGAATCTGTCTCTGAAAATATTACTGACGGGTTTACATCGCCACTTCTATTTTTTGTTTTCGGAGGAATCCCCGCAGCATGGGCTTACCGATTTACCAATACATCAGATTCGATGATTGCCTATCGGAAAGATGATTTTGAATGGGGTGGAAAACTCACAGCCTGGCTCGACGATATTTTTAACTGGGTACCGGCTCGACTTACCGGTTTAATCATCTGTCTCTCTGCATATTTGACAGGAGAAGAGGGTAAGAATAGTTTTAAAATAATGCTGAGTGCACACCAGTTGACATCGAGCCCCAATGCAGGATGGACAATGGCGGCTATGGCCGGTGCCTTAAATATTCGACTGGAAAAAAAAGGTGATTATCTACTGGACGGCGGCAGGGAAGAGAGAACCCTTTCAAAAATCGATAAAGCCGTTAAAATAGTTATTGGGGCAATGATGCTTATTGTAATTCTTTGCTTTTTTTTATTGGAGGTGCTGATTTGGCTAAACAGATAATAAAATCTCATGGTGGACTGGATTATTCAGAATTGAAAAAGAAGGGGTTGGATCCTGAAGAAATTATTGACTTTAGTGTCAGCATCAATCCTTATCCTATCCATGAGAGTATACTCAATGCCGTTAGGGAATGCTCTCTTATTAGATATCCCGATTCTTCAGCTTTTGAGCTCAGGGAAAAGATCGCTAACATGGAGAAATGTTCTCCTGAAGAAATTCTCGCCGTGAATGGTACTTCACAGGGGATTCACCTCATCGGGGAGGCATTTCTTTCGGAGAGCACGACCTCATTGATTGCCTCTCCGGCATACAGTCAGTATAAAAATATTTCTCTATTAAAAAAAAGCAGGGTTTTGGAAATAAATTGTTCACCAAAGACTAATTTTCATCACTCCATAGAAGAGATTACACATTCTATCAGGGAGAACAAACCAAAAATTTTATGGCTCTGTAATCCTAACAATCCCACTGGCAGTTATATTCCCAAAGATGAGATGAAGCTTATAGAAAAAGCTGCCATCGAAGCTGACACCATCGTCGTCGTGGATGAAGCTTATGTGGCATTCACCAACGATAGTTTGAGATTTAGAGATATTTCTCCCAATATTTTACGTTTGAATTCTATGACAAAAGATTATGGAATCCCCGGGTTAAGACTCGGTTATATTCACGGTGACCGAGAACTGCTCAATACAATCTCTGATTATCAGCCCGAGTGGAGCATCAGTGCACCGGCACAGAAAGCGGGAATTGCCTGTTTGAATGAATACAAATATTATTCCGGTACCTGGCGTTCCGTGAGAGAGGAATGTGAAAGATTCAGAGGAGAACTTGAAAAACTCAGTTTAAAAACCATTGAAACGGAATCCAATTTTTTTATGGTCCGCCTTGGAAACAGGAATTCATCACATTCGCACGAACAGGGATATGCTTCTCTACTCCAGGCTGAACTGGATAGTAAAATGATGCAGATTCGAGACTGTAGCTCTTTTGGATACCCCGATTATATCAGAATTGGTGTTCATTCGAGAGAAAACAACAATAGGTTGATTCAAGCCATAAAAGAGGCGGATTTTATATGGGAATAGTGCTTGTTCTCGGTGGAACTAAAACAGGGAAAACCACTTTTGCGGAAAATAGAGCTAAAAAATTATCAACAGAGTTGAATCTGCCTGTGAAATACATCGCTACTGCGAGAGCCATTGATGGAGAGATGATTGATCGGATAATAAAACATAGAGAAAAAAGACCATCTCATTGGGTGACCGTTGAAGAACCTCTGAAGGTTTCGAAAGCATTACACTCTTTAAAAGTGGAGAAATCCCTTATCATACTCGATTGTCTGACCCTGCTCATGACTAATATTCTCTTTGAAAAAGGGGAAAACTGCTCGCGGAAAGAAGCGGAGAAAAGTGTCTTTATGGAACTGGATAGAATTATTGCTGAATCTGATGAAATGGATTCTGAGCTTATAATAATCTCAAATCAGGTGGAAAATGGACTAGTGTCAGAGCATGCCTGGGCAAGAATGTTTCAGGATATTACCGGGATGTCTCATCAGAAGCTGGCCACTGCGGCAGCTGAGGTATATATGATGAATGCCGGTCTTGCGCAGAGATTAAAATAAAAAATATGTTTCGGGAATAGACGTGGAATTATTAGAGAAAACAATTATAGCAATTACAGCACTGGACAGCACTTCTATGGATCAGGCTCAAAAAAGACAAAATCAGTTGACAAAACCTCTGGGCAGTCTCGGCAGGTTGGAAGATTTATCTGTACAGTTGGCCGGAATCAGAAGAGAATTTCTGCCGGAACTAAAAAAAAGGGCCATTTTTACATTTGCCGCTGATCATCATGTCGTTTTTGAAGAAGGGATTGCCAGCGCACCTATGGAAATCACGGCGCAACAAGTAAGCAACTTTTCCAATGGAGGCGGTGCTGTCAATGCTCTGGCCAAACACTGTGGTGCTAAAGTTATCGTTGTCGATATGGGTGTGGCAACTCCCTATGATCGAAAAGATTCCGTAAAAAATAAATTTATTGCACCGGGAGCTTCAAATATAGCCAAAGGTCCCGCTATGAGCCGTGAACAAGCCGTTAGATCGCTTGAGGCCGGTATTGAAGTTGTGTTGGAAGAGCTGAACTCCGGTCTTCACATTATAGGTGTCGGAGAGATGGGGATCGGAAATACTACCCCTTCATCGGCAATATATTCGCTGTATACAGGACTTTCTCCTCAAGAAATTACGGGACCGGGCGCCGGGATCGATGGAGAACTTCTGAAAAAAAAGGTGCTGGTTGTAGAAAAGGCTCTGGAAGTGAATAAACCCGATAAAAATGATGCCATTGACGTGCTTTCAAAAATAGGCGGATTTGAGATAGGTGCCATGGCTGGTGCTATGCTGGGAGCAGCGGCCAATAATATTCCTGTTGTTGTTGATGGTTTTATTTCTACGGCAGCGGCCTATCTGGCGAGAAATCTGAATCCTCTTGTAGACAATTATCTCATACTCTCTCATCATTCAGCAGAAACCGGATACGGACATGCAACCGGTTACCTGGGTAAAAAACCTCTGCTCGACCTGGGATTTAGATTGGGAGAAGGGACCGGTGCTGCACTGGGGATATCCCTGGCTGTAGCCGCTTCCGTTGCTTTGAGAGAAATCGCCACATTCGATGAAGCGAAAGTAACGGACATCAAAAAATTATGAAAAAACTCATCTACGCATTACGATTTATGACTGTAATTCCTATTAAATGGAAAGAAGGCGAAGATCTGGGAGAAGTCGCGCGATCCATCTCTTTTTTTCCTTTTGTGGGTTTGATAATCGGATTGAGTCATGTCGGTTTTTATCTATTGATGATCCGTTTTTTTTCACCACTATTCTCATCTGTCCTGCTCATTGCCTGGTGGGTTTTTATCACTGGAGGACTTCATCTCGATGGATTGGCCGATACGGCTGACGGAGTCTGGGCTGGAACAACAAAAGAACGGCGTCTTGAAATAATGAAAGACAGCAGAACCGGTGTTTTTGGTGTCATTACATTGATATCATTTCTATTATTGAAAACAGTAGCTTTGAATGAAATAATCACTTTACACAGTAATTCTATATATTCTGTTTTGATTGGTGCTCCCATTGTAGGCCGTTGGATTTCTGTTTTTTCTATCTATTTTTTTCCCTCTGCCAGAAAAGAGGGATTGGGAATCTTTTTCAAGGAAAACATAGGAATAAAAGAACTACTTGTTTCATTATTTCTAACAATTGTATTTCTTTATTTTTCCGGGGGATTTCAAGCCCTTATCGCCCTTGTACTGATAACTGGAGCTTCATTAGGTTTTGCTCAGTTTTTCCGGTCTAAACTCGGAGGTTTAACAGGAGATATTTACGGGGCCTTATGTGAAGTGGCTGAACTCCTCTCCATTATGGTGCTAATACTTCTATGATACATCTCTATCTTGTGCGACACGGTGACTGTGAAGGAGAAGGACTGTATATCGGGAGAGGTTCTGATCTGGCGCTGACCAAAAAAGGGATAAATCAAATACATCTATTGACTGATTTTTTAAAAGGACAATTAGACAGAGGGAAGATAGATACAATTCTTTCTTCCCCGATGATGAGAACAATGGCAAGTGCTGAACATAAAACGATAGCTCTTGATAACCAAAGCCTTTGTTGCTTTCTGGCTGTCGTAATGAGTAAATCATAACGGCCAGCTTCACGCTCTGCTGAACGTAAGTCATGAAGTAACAAAATAACAAATAGTGGCAGCAAAACACTGATGAGAAAGGCGAAGTCAAATCGTCCTAAAAAGGATAACTCTGGGTTATCTGCATCGGTTTCATATATTTGCCCTTCGATGGCAAGCATACGAATACGGTGTTTCCAAGGGTAGATATCTCGTTGCCCCATAGCGGCAAAAGCGATAGCCGATGGAGCCGTGTAGGTTAAATGAAAGCTATAATAGGCAGCACTGCCATAATCTTTTTGCTTAGCAAGTACACTTTCGCGATCGATAGCATCTTTTTCTTGAAGCCTTTCAATTGTACTTAACTGAAAACGCGTTTCGCTAATGCCCGACCATATAGCGAACACAGATAACAAAAAAACAATACTTAACAGTGCTAATATATATC
>JADGDJ010000062.1 GCA_016744925.1 Spirochaetaceae bacterium | reverse complement strand
AGGCTGAAAGATCTGCTGCGAGAAGCTTCTGACGAAGGATCCTATCATCAAACGAAAGCAATATTTGCACTCGGTGCTTATGGGGAGAAAGGTGTTGATGACCTGCTTTTAAAACTTCTGGAAAATAGCGATCCCTCTATCAGATCCAATGCGGCTAAATCTCTGGGAAGAACAGGTCATAGTGAATCTCTCGACAAAGTCCGATTATTGGCATCGGACGCAGAACAGGTTCTCGATAAAATTAATTATTTTATAGCATTGAAAAATCTCGACCCTTCTGGACTTGTATTTGAAAGTGTATTCAGGGATGTGAAAATATATACCGATGGTATTTTTCGGCAGACCTATTATTCATTGGCTGGGGATCTGCTGGATCTCAAACCACCTCTATCTCAGATATATAGTTCCAAAAATCTTCAAAAAGGTGATGGCGTGAGAGATTTTCTAGATCAGACCAGGGACATGGATTCATTTAACGAGCATCATAGAGATCTGGTAAAATGGTTTTCTCATGGGAAATGGAAACATGTGGGAGAATTCTGTCTTCAAGCTTTGAAGAGTTGTAACGAAATGGAACTGAGTGAACCTTTGGTTTATCTGAAGAGGGCAACTGAAGAGCAGAGCACCCTTTTTTTGGGAAAAACGGATCATGGTGACTATGATGATGCTCTGGCACTGGTTTATTTTACCTATAACATCTTAATTCAAAAACCGCTGCCTGTGAGTCTATAATCATTTCTGCCGGGATTTCAAGCGATCGGGCTATAATCGCGCCATGAGAGTTCCTCCCCCTTTGATCAGTTGCCGGCCAATATCCACCCGGGATGAATGCTCAATGCATTGAGGGTTGCGTAATCCCGGCCCTTTTTTATTGCTTCTTTGAGAGATAGGCCTTCTCCGATCCCCTGTGCCAGTCCGGCTGTCATAGAATCTCCGCATCCAATTGGATTTACGGCTTTTATCAGTGTACTTTCAATTTCGAAAACCTCGCCATTCTGTGCAGCTATTGTCGAGTCGGCACCCCGGGATATTATGAAAGCACATTTATACTTGTGAGAAATGTCTTTTAATCCCTCTTCCAAAGTTGAATAACCCGTAAAAGTTTCAAAAAACTCATCTTTATTAATTTTGATATAATCCGGTCGTTCTGTTTCTGAGGTAAAAGAATTTTTCAGATCTTTTCCTCTGAAATCTGCGAAAACCGTCATTCCCCGCCTCTTGGCTGTTTTAACCATAAAAGGAACGATGGAATCGGAAAATCCTGCAAATTTACTTCCGGATATAATCAGACATTGGTAGCCATCATCAATTCTATCGAGAAAAGCAGATTTTACAGAATGCTCTTCTTCGCTCGTGATTATTTCCGGTTCATTGACTACCAGCTCTGTAACAAAACCCGGTTTAGACTTATCAATGATAGTTGTGCATGTCCTGATTCTTCCTGAAGTTTCAATAGTCCTGACGTCTATGGAATCTCTGCGGCATAATTCTTTGAAATAATCTCTATTCTCTACACCGGCAATAGTCAGACAGGAGGAATCCATTCCTCCCTGAGACAGTACCCGGCAGACATTTATGCATTTTCCGGCTGAATCGATATAATATTTTTCACTTCTATTGACTTCTCCCGTTTCCAATGTCTCAAAAACGAGAGTTTTTTGAATTGCCGGACTTAATCCGACAACCAAACAATCTGGTCTATTTCTCATTAAATTGGCTCTCCGTTGGCAATAACAAATTTTTCTGCTTCCACGCTCCATAAACCATTATATTTTTTGACAATTTCTGCAAGTGACTTATAGAAATCCGACTCCAGCGCTTTCCCATCTATCTCTCCTCTATATTTATATTGATCATTTGCATCGTTTCATCGAACTCAGTTTTTATCGTGAATCCGGGGGGGATTCTTTATTCTGGCCGAACAAAATCTGAGCTCGGTTCTGCAGAATATCTAAAATCACCTGCTGTAGTTGAGATTTGCAGCAGAGTAGCTGTGGCACATCATCATTATAATTTCTGAAAATTTGTATGTTGCGAAAATCATAATTCTTTTTTAAATTGTAATCAGTAACAGCTAATTCTATTGTCTGCTCGATAATATTCCTCTCTCTTTTCAGCTTTTCTGGCAACAGTATTTTTCCTTGTGAAGTCGAGCATATTGTTGACTATCAAGGCGATTCTTCTTCCAGAGTTCTCTATATTTTCCAGCATAGATGGTATTTCACGATTTATCATAAACTTTTCTATGGCACTCATTTTAATGCCGGCATTTTCAGCGGTTGTAAACATCATGGCCGATGCTCCGATTATGACTGCATTGATCTCTTCTGCCTTGTCGAGAAATTCTTATACTGTGATATCATTTCCCATGTCATGAACCTGCCAACCAGCAATTTTCAGGAAAGTGGTAACCATCTTTCTTCCAAATGCATGAAAGTCTTCAGCGTTCTTTCCAGCGACATAACCCTGAGCCAAAGTTATTTTGTCGCGGATCCACAGTTCTCCGATATCGGTGAGGACCGGTTCGAGAAATAGGCATATTACATCACTATAGCTGTATTCAATTGTTAAATTTTCCAAAAGCAGGACAGCTTTTGTTTGTATTCATCTTTTTCAAACGTTTCCATGGCTATTGTTAATAGTATATGGCTAAATCACCCGAAAAAAAATCCTCGTAAGAATACGAGGATTTTTTATTTGCTCTGAAATGAATCAGAATAAAATTATTTTGTAAGTATAAGAGCCAACTCAGCCATTTTGCTTGAGTAACCCATTTCGTTATCATAGAAAGAAGTAACTTTAACCAGAGTGTTCTCTCCAGCAGCTACAACCTGTACGTTGTCAGTGATCATAGAAGTGTATGCTTCACCAACAGCATCTCTTGAACACTCATAGTAGTCACCGAATGTGGCAACTTTTCCAAGAAGTGAAGAAGCATTGATTTTAGCAACGTTAGCAGCGATCGCTTTTTTAATGTCGTCGGCAGATTTTGTACCTTCGATTACATATACTGCTTCAACGACAGAACCTGTATCAGTAGGAACTCTAAGAGCTGTACCGTTCAGTTTACCATTGAGGTGAGGAAGTACTTTACCAACCGCAATTGCAGCACCTGTGCTTGCAGGGATAATGTTGTTGAGAGTTGCTCTGTTTTTACCACCACCGAATGTATCGGCAATGTTCTGAGTCGCAGTAGCAGCATGAGTAGTACAGATAAGACCACTGATTACTTTGTAAGTCATATCTATAGCGTGTGTCATCGGAGCGAGACAGTTTGTTGTACAACTTGCATTGGAAACGATAGTTTCTTTTCCAGTAAGTGTTTCGTGGTTAACACCGATAACAACTGTTTTTGTATCATCTTTACAAGGTGCAGAAATGATTACTTTTTTTGCACCGGCATTGATATGTGCCTGTGATTTTTCCTGGCTGAGGTAGAATCCTGTACACTCAAATACGATATCTACATTGTGTTTACCCCAGGGGATATTGTTTGCATCTTTTTCAGCATAAACAGTAACATTGTTGTCACCGATTTTGATTACATTGTCACTTACAAGCTCAACATCTACAGGAAATTTCCCGTGAATAGAATCTTTTGGAAGACTTTTTGCTATGTCAGCAGCGGAAACAAGGTCATTTCCAGCTACAATTTCGATCTGATCATTCAGTTCAGAGGTAATAAAACGCATAACGTTTTTACCGATTCTTCCCATTCCGTTAAAACCAACTCTGATTTTTCCCATTTATATTCTCCTCAAATATTACTTTTCACCCATTGGGTATAAATTTATCTTTTCACCAGTATTGCATAATGTTAAATTTCATTCAATCCTGCTGAATCCTATTTGACAAATGCTAATGCCTACCCATTACAATATAATAGTACATTTGTGTAGGTTTTGCCTTGTTTTGTAAGTTAAGGATATTAAAATGATCAGTTTGATGTTTTTGGAACGATTTTCCCCAATAAAAAAAGTCATAGTAAGTATCCCATCAACCCTGGAGTTTCTGGTTTAGAAACTAAAGGGGATATCACGGAGGATGCTCACTATGACTAGTCTTTATTATTAGCACGAAAAGACTGAGAAAACCATAGGAATAATTCCTATGTTATAGATTATGATATAAGAATGAGTGAAACCCGATTAGAAATACTTGAAATAAAAAACAGGCTCAATGTTGAGTTCGATAATGCCATTGAGCAGTGCCTTCTGGAGAAGCTTCCCATTCGACAAGCTCTGGGAACCGTCCTCCCTGTCATCTGCAGAATTATAGGCGCCGGAGATTTAATCATAAGTACAATTGATGAGAACCTCGAAAGAATAACTCTGAAATCCAGGGGATTTCCCAGCACTCTTATTGATGATGTTCTGCGCGAGTTACCTGAAATCTCATTTGCCCCTTATTCCAGTGAGTCAGATGCCGGATTTTCCATAACCGCATCTCTCGATGTCGTCGACCATGTTATCGGTACCTGCTCTTTCTTTTTCAGAGGGAAGGGGACCGAACGATCTATAGCTGTTAAAATCGATCTCGTAGAAACGGCTTCAGAGCTTCTCGATAATTATCTCGAAGGGATTGCCTCCAATGCTAGAAAACAGAGCATCACCATGCATTCCACTGAAGCTCTGCGCAGCAGAATATTTGAAGAGGGTGCCGATAAGGCCGTGGAACATCTCTGCGAACAGCTGAACCTCGGGGAATTTATACTTCTCTACGGAGACAGCGATTCTGCGAAAAGCGAAGATTTAAGATATCGTTATTACCGGGATGGTAAGATGATCCATAACTCTATCGATTCTCTCACCGATGATTTTGCACTTCTTCTGGAGAGAAAAGATGAGGTTTTACTCGAATCTGACCACTCTTTTTCCCAGATCCTGGGTGATGAAGGAATTATTGAGAAGGCATTGCAGAACGGAATGAATCAGAGTCTTATCGGAAAGTTGATAATGAAACCCGAGGGAGGGGGGCTCAATCCCGAAAGTCTCGATATCATCAGAATATTTGCTGAATGTCTTTGCCAGAGACTCTTCGATTACAACAGAGAACGGAGATATCTTGCTAAGTGCTTTTGTGCCTCTGATGTTCAGAGGTTGTTGGGGATTCCCGATTTTTACCAAAGATACCTCAGTCCCAGGGAAGAGAATATCGTAATTCTCTATACGGATATAACATCCTTTACAACAATTTGTGAAAAAGTACTGAACAGCGCCTCTGAGATTGGTGAACTGATTAACAGTTGGGCACAAAAAATTCTCGAGATTCTCTACAGACACGATGGGGTTTTTGATAAGATGGTAGGAGACTGTGTCATCGGATTGTTCGGACCTCCCTTCTTTGAATCAACTATGGAAAAGCGCGCTGCAGATGCCATTGCCGCTGCTGGTGAGATCGTTGAGGAGACAATTAAGCTTGGTAGAGAACTGGGTATTGAAGAGAGGATCATAGCTGCGGGAATAGGAAATTGTCTGACCACATCAAACGGAATTCACTGTGGTCCCACTTCAGTGGGTTTCTTTGGACCGAATGAAGATTATACAGGATTTTCATCAGCCATGAATCATGCGGCACGGCTGCAGGGGCATGCTGAAAGCAGTGAGGTTCTCATTACATCGGATGTTCTTTCACACCTCGTAAAAGATCTAAGTCAATCGGTTGAATTTACAGGACCCGAAGAGATCGCCGTAAAGAATGTCAGTGATCCTCTGGAATACTTCAGGTGCAATTTTACAAAGAAGTGATCAAACTTACCGACCTGGAATCTGTCAATTTGGAAACCGGGCCGTTTTTTTTCGATCTTAAAAAAATGACATCTCTTTTTTATGTATTTCTAGACCGGTGGGGCAGTGATCAGAACCGAATATATCGTTGTCTATCCAGGCTTTTGTCACACAACCTTTATCGATGAGATCTTCTGATACAAAGAAATAGTCAATTCTCCACCCCGTATTATTCTCTCTGGCGTTCATTCTGTAGGACCACCACGAGTATTTTTCCTCATCAGGATAGAAATGACGAAATGTATCCACATATCCGGCGGCAACAAATTTATCGAGCCAGTCTCTTTCAATTCTGAGAAATCCGGAATATTTCTGGTTCGCTTTATCATTTTTCAGGTCGATGGCATTATGGGCTGTATTGAAGTCTCCTGTGGCAATAATCGATTTACCCTCCTGGCGAAGTTCCTGTGCTCTATCAAAAAAAGCATCGTAGAATCTCAGCTTATAATGGAGTCTCTCATCATTCTGTTGTCCATTGGGGTAATATATATTGAAGAAAACAAAATCGCCGTAGTCGATTTCCAGAATCCGTCCTTCCTGATCGAATTCCTCTATACCGAACCCGTGTTTGACACTGACAGGTTTTATTTTGGAGAATACAGCCACACCGCTATATCCTTTTTTTACTGTAGAGTAACTCCAGTAGCTCTCTCCTCCATTAAGTGCTCTCATTTCATCAGTCACCTGATGCTCGGATATTTTTGTCTCCTGAACGCAGAAAATATCGACATTACATTTTTCTATTGTTTCAGCGAGCCCCTTTTTTAAAGCGGCTCTCAATCCATTCACATTCCATGAAATAAAACTTACCGGTTTTCCCATCTCTTCATACCTGCCTTATATTGTTCAATCCTATTGGATTTTAACTCTGCGGTCAAAGGCTATATAATCTTTGATGCGAAGGGCTTCTTTGGAGGGATTAGGATAATACCAGGCACCGTTATCAAGCTTATCATTGCCGTTTTTAATATCGTAATAGGAAGCAATACCCTTCCATACGCAAGTTGTCTGGAGGTTTGAGACCTGAAGGTATTC
This sequence comes from Spirochaetaceae bacterium, assembly GCA_016744925.1. Classification (GTDB taxonomy): domain Bacteria; phylum Spirochaetota; class Spirochaetia; order DSM-2461; family DSM-2461; genus Spirochaeta_F. Next base: position 13,187 of record JADGDJ010000062.1, on the reverse strand, counting down.
TTTTTTGACCGATTCGAGAGGAAAATAAATGTTTCCCTCAACAATTTCCGTTTTTACACTTTCTGCAATTGTTACATCATTCCATACAGCTTTCATATATTTCTCCTATAGATATAAATATACTATAAATATTAGATAATACTATTAAAATGCGGCTTTGCTACTTGGGCCCTGATTTTTTTGGAAAATTTGATTCTAATATTATGATCCATATAGGCTTTTCCAATTTCATATAGTATCTTGCTTTTATGATTAGAAAATTTATCAGCTATTATAAACCTCACATTCATTTATTTATTTTAGATATGATCTGCGCCATAACCGCTTCAGCACTGGCAATCATTTTTCCTTTTCTTGTCCGTACATTGATCGGTGATTATCTGCCTTCAAAAAATGTTGAGAAAATTACAATGGCTCTGGCTCTTATGCTGGGGATTTATATAGTAAAATCTTTTTTAACCTATATCAGAGTTAAATGGGGCCATATTCTCGGTGTCCGTATCGAAGCCGATATGCGGCGGGATCTCTTTTCTCATATTCAGAAACTGTCTTTCAGTTATTTTGATTCTGTAAAAACAGGTCATCTTATGAGTCGTATTTCCAATGATTTGAATGTCATTGCCGAAGTGGCTCATCACGGACCGGAAGATCTGCTTATTTCAGTAATCACTCTCATAATGGCTTATATTATGATGTTTCAGTTTAATGCTTCGCTCGCATTAATTTCTCTGATCCCCTTTCCTTTTATGATAGCCTGGGGACTGATTATGGGATCCATCATGAGAAAGGGATTTCGCAAAGTTCGACAGGAGATTGCCGAGATAAACAGCACTGTGGAAAATTCCGTACAGGGAATCCGCGAAGTGAAGTCTTTTGCCAACGAAAAACTGGAAAACAGTAAATTTTATCAAAGCAATAAGTCATTCCGCCTAGCCAAAGAGGTCAGCTATCAAAGAATGGCAAAATTTCACTCGGTAATGAATTTTTTAAGAGAAGTCTATTATTTCTGTATTATCGCCGGAGGTAGCATCCTTATTTTTAATAATCAGCTGGATTTAGTGAATCTCCTGGCATTTATTCTCTATGTGGGGATTATCCTGCCTCCAATAGATAAGCTGATAAATTTTACGGAGCAGTTACAGCAGGGAATCTCTTCTATTGAACGGTTTCAGGAAGTGATGGATATCGATCCCGATATTCAGGATTCTTCCGAAGCAATTGATTTCAAACCTACAGGTGGAGAGTTTGAAATGAAAGATGTCAGCTTCAAATATGATAAATCACCCGATTGGATTCTCAAAAATATCAGTCTGAATATCAAGGCGGGAGAGACTATTGCTTTGGCCGGTGAGTCGGGAGCGGGAAAGAGTACTCTTGCAGCCCTTTTACCTCGATTTTATGAAATCCAACAGGGCTCTATTAAGATTGACGGCCAGGATATCAGGGAATTGAAACAGAAAAGTCTCCGAAGAACCATCGGGATAGTTCAGCAAAATGTCTTCCTTTTTGATGGTACCATAAGAGATAATATTTCCTATGGCAAACCGGGAGCTACAGAAGAGGAAATCTTTGAAGCTGTAAAAATGTCTAATCTCGAATCATTCATTTCGACGCTGCCAGACGGGCTTGAAACAGAAGTGGGAGAACGTGGGGTTCTGCTTTCCGGTGGACAAAAGCAGAGAATCTCCATCGCCAGAGTCTTTTTAAAGAATCCGGAAATTCTCATTCTCGATGAAGCGACCAGTTCACTGGATAACGAGAGTGAAAGTCTGATTCAGGAGGCTCTCTGGAAGCTTTGCAAGAATAGAACTACCATAATCATCGCTCATAGATTGTCTACTATTATGAAAGCGGACAAGATCTATGTGATGAAAAACGGAGAGATTGTTGAAACGGGCAGCCATCTTGAGCTGCTCGCTCAGGATGGGTACTACAAGACACTTGCCGACAAGGGAACTCTTATTTCGGCTGGTTAATTTTTTCTACTTCTCCCCCTTTGGTTCCGGGGGAGATTGTGATGAGGCATCATGAGTTTTTCTTGAACATATTTATGCTAAAACAGTTTGATTCTTTTGATGAGAGTAAAAAAAGTGTAAGACGGTGTGATCTTTCTATTTTAAACTGTTTGTAGATGATTCACCCGTGCCCGGTTTCCTGTCAGTTTTTTGAGAACTCCTGCAATTTGATCAAACCCGAGTCCGTGCCGGGAGTTCGTTTCATTTTCCATTTGTCAGGAGAGCATGCGGTAAGGATAGAAAACACTCTCTATGAATCAAAAAACAGTTTTGCATTTATTATTCCATCAAGTTTAGCTGTCTCTGTGAAAGGATCGGGACTAGCCTGTCAATTATGGTGTAATCAGTCCTATTTGAACGAACTTTGCGCTACTTCATTCGGTAAAAAAATTACTCATATTCTACGGGACAGTACTTTTCCTCACTATAGAGCTTACCAGCTCAATCTTCATACAAAAACGCGCTCAACCCAGATTCTGGACAGTATTATTAATGAAATAAATTTAAGCCGATCTGACTATCTCGATATGGTTCACATCAATCTATACGAACTTTTAATTCTCTTAAAAAGGAATGGAGCGATAAGTCCCGAGGATATGAAAGTATGGTTGGGAAAACAGAGGATTTGGCATATTGACGATGTCATTCACTATGTCACTGAAAATTTTGACAGTAGTTTCAGCCTCGATGATCTCGCTTCGCGTTGTGCGCTCAATTCTACCTATTTTTCCAGAGCATTTAAAGAACATGCGGGAGTTCCTCTTTTTGAATTTATCAACAGAATAAGAATAGACCGCGCCTGTTTATTGTTGAAAAACAGCACCATGACAATCCTTGATATAGCGTTTTCTGTCGGTTACAACAATGTGTCTTTTTTTAATCGCTACTTCAAGAAGTTGAACAGAATGTCTCCCGGTGAATACAGAAGGAAGATGAAAGGCTGATGAATGTAAAAATAGTTATAGATTCGAATTGGTTTTTTTATCGGATAGTGTAAGAGAAATACAATGAAATCGAAGAATATGAAAAGAGAGGAGTTGCTCATGTTAAAAGGTTATACAAAAACTTCACCCATTGCGAAGGTCGTACGTCTGGAAGGGCATGTCATCCTTAATAGACGGAAGATGTGTACAGATGAATTGCTTGGTTTAGAAGCGGAAGGGGAATTTTCACTCAGTAGCAGCAACTTTAATGACTGTGAACTCGAAGTGAACGGTCTGCCCATAGCTGCGGGTAGGATTGTGAGGAAAAAGGGAGATTTCTTTTTTAAAGTACAAGATATGGAAAAGGGGACAGATAAATGAAATTGGGAAAAATCAATGACGTTATGGTACCGGTTGAAGTCTTGCTGGGAGGGACTTCTCTCAGGCTTGAGGATTTCTCGGCAATCGGTCCCGGGACGATCATAGAGTTGAAATCCTTTGCCGGTGAGCCCGTTGATCTGGTGGCTTCGGGAAAAAATATCGCCAAAGGGGAAGTCGTTGTGATCGATGAAAAATTCGGTATCAGAATTACAGAAGTTTTGAGGAAGGGATAGCTAATGATGGAACAGGATAATTTAATGGTTAAGGGCTGTGAAATCCTTTCGGGATCACAGAGGCAGGATCGGGATTTTCGGGTTAAAACTTACGATTTTAAACGTCCTGATAAATTTTCTCTGGATCATATTCGGACTATTTCCATTCTTCACGAGACTTTCTGTCGGTTGGCGGCGCCGGTATTTTCCAGTCGTATTCAAAAGAAGGCGGAAATTTGCATTAAGGCAGTGGATCAGTTGAATTTCGGTGAGTTTTTACAATCTATTCCCAATCCGTCAACTCTGGCCATTTTCAATATGACGCCACTGAAAGGTTCGGCCATTCTTGAGATAGACCCCGGAATCAGTTCCGTTGTTCTCGATCGAATGTGTGGAGGTCAGGGATCTCCCCTTGAGACAACTCGCGAGTTGAGTCTCTTTGAACGCTCTCTGATGGAATCGGTAACGGGAGATTTTCTCAATAGTCTGAAACATGCCTGGGAGCAGGTTATTCATATTACTCCTGTACTGGGACACATAGAGACACAACCACAGATGGCTCAAATACTCCCCGCGTCAGAAATGGTTATTCTGGTTTCTTTTGAATTGAAAGTGGGAGAACAGACGGGCTTTATGAATCTCTGCATTCCCTTTCTGACCATAGAACCGGTCATTAAAAAACTCTCTGCGCAATACTGGTATTCCACAGTGAGAAAGCGTGATGGAAGCTCTCTCTCAAATCGGACTGTTTCCTCCTTGGAAATGGATAGTGAAGTGATCTGTGAAACCGGGAAAATCAGTTTGAAGGATCTGGGAGAACTAAAAAAAGGAAGCTTGGTAAAACTGAGCGATTTCCGGGAGGGACGGGCTTCTCTGCGATTCGGAGGTAAGATTGTTCAGAATTACCGGTTTAAAAAAGGGAGAAAAAAGACCATTTTTACCTTATTGAAGGACAGTGGAAATACTGAAGATGAGCTTTTCGATTTTTTTAGTGATAATCACAAAAAAGCAGATGCCAATGAGCCTTTTGAGAGCTTAACCTTAAAAATGGATAAGTTTACTGAAAAGATCTCCCGAAGAATTGAACAGTTATCGAACAGCCAGGATCATCTGTCGGATCAGGTTTTTCTTCAGAGCAGCACAGATTTACAAACGAAACTTCTTGATAGTAAGCCCTTTTCCTTTATTCGAAAAGCAGATCTGGAGAATCTTTATCAGCTTATATCTGAGGAGAGTTTTCAATTGACAGCACTGCTCCTATCACGACTTGATTCAGATCTCAGCGCCGGGGTTCTGGGGATGTTCTCCGAAGCAATTCAGCCTGAGCTGATCAGAAAAATCGGAACCTTGGACAAAGTGTCTCCAGAGGTGATCATAGTGATCGAAGGAGTCTTGAAAAGTTCATTCAATTTGGTCACCGAAAATCTGTTGCCGGAAGTCGCCGGAGTGGAAAAGATCGTAGAGATCCTTAATGTCAGCAGTAGAGCCGTAGAGAAAAATGTCATTATGAATCTGGAAAATATGGATAGGGAACTGACAGATGAGATTAAAAACCGCATGTTTGTTTTTGAAGATATAATAATGCTCGATGGACCTTCTATCGGGAAAATAGCGGAAAATGTCGATCTCAATGATCTGTGTCTTGCCTTGAGAGTTGTAAGCGAAGTTGTCGTGAAACAGCATATCTTTGATAATATTTCACCGGAACTCGCCATTAATCTTGATGAGTGTCTTAAAAAAACAGGACGGGTGAAAATCAGCGATGTGGATAAAGCTCAACTGAGAATTGTGTCTAAAATTAGGGAGCTTGAAGAGATCGGGATGGTTGTAGTCGCCAGACCAGATGAAATTGTCGAATAGAGTTATATCCATCGGGTAATTTTTTGTACTGCTTCTGTCGCTTCGGGGAGGTAGGGGATGTTGAGCATCCAGTCGTGGAACATCTCCTCCCATTCCTCGTATTTCAGTGAAACCCCCTCTTCCTGCGCCCTTCTCTGAAATTCCCTGCAGTCCGGGAGAAGCAGATCGTGAGTTCCTATCATTAAATATATGGGGGGAAGATCTCTTATGTCCCCATGCACCGGCGAGATATAGGGGTTCTTCTCATCTTCTTTTCCGCAATACATCTGCCCCGCTTCACTTAGTCCCGGGATAGCCAGCATGTTATCCAATTCCGCTTGTCCCTTTATCCCTTTATTTGTCATTGACACATCAAGCCAGGGGGACAGTAAAATCAGTTTTGCCGGGAGTTGCTTTTTTCGATCTCTCAACTTCATGGCCAGTCCCAGAGCCAAGCCACCACCGGCGGAATCTCCCATAAAAAGGATCTGTTCACTTTTCATAAAGTTTGTCAGATAATCGTAAACCGTCTCCATATCTTCCATTGCCGCCGGGTAGGGATGTTCCGGGGCACAGCGGTAGTTCACCATTAAGGCTGTGCAACCGGTGGATTTGCTAATATGGGAGAGCATCCGCCACTGAAGAATGGATGGGCCATAAACATAGGCTCCACCATGAAAATAGAGGATGATTTTGTTGGATTTTTTCTTATGAGGGAAGAGCCAGCTACCCTGTATTTCATCTAATCTGAAATCTTCAGATAGACATTGTTTCCGTGCCATAGGGCTGGGTTTTACAAAGCTTTCGATTCTCAGCTTTTCTACATTTAAATGGGGATTAAAATGTACCTGAACGAGTTTTTTTAATGTTAGATTGAGCATTTTGCCGGTTTTACTGACCAAATTACAAGTCGATCATCAGAATGCGTGAGTTCCGCTTGTTGTTATAGGTCTTTTGTCTTTCCCTAGGGAGCTCATTGATGGAAATAGATCTGAAACCGTGAGAAAGAAACCAGTCTGTAGCTTCTGTTGTCAGTACAAATATTCTTTTCAAACCCTGTTCTGCACCTTTGGTCAGTAGGTATTTGATCAGCTTTTTCCCGATGCCCAAATGATTGAAGGAATTATCAACAGCAATTCCGGCAATTTCTCCTGTGGCATTGCTGAAGGGGATGAGAGAGGCGCAGCCGTGGATCATGTTGTCCATGGAATAAACAGTGTAATAGTCTTTATTTGTAAGCAGGTCCTCTCTATTTCTATTTACCAGAAGCCCTTTGTCAATGAGTGGTTTCATCATGCTGAGAATCCCCGCAACATCATCGTTTTTCATGGCTCTTATGGACTCATACATATTGGCGTGAATCATTGTTCCTATTCCCAGAGATGAGAATATCTCCTTAAGGATAACACCTTCAATTCTTCCGTCTAGAATGTGAACCCGATCGATCCCTTTTTCACAGCCATCAACGGCACATTCTAAAATATGCCTGTTTTTGAGTGTTTTGTTAAGCTCAAGGAATTCTCTCGCTCCACCGGTATCCATTTTAGAAATTCGTCCCTCTGACGATATGTTCGTATCACGGCCTGCCAGGCAGGGGGGACTCATAAGAATATCATCTCCCGTAATATAGAAGAGTTTTTTAGCATCCATTTGCAGGGCTGTTTTCTGGGCGAGGTCATCGGAGCTGATATTATAGGGTATTCCTGTTGAATTCCAACCGATGGAGGGGAGGATGGGAATCAGGTCTTCATCGAGCAGTTTTTCAATTGTTTTGCTTTTTATTTTTTCTGTTTTTCCAGATTGAAGAAAATCGACTCCATCCCGAACACCTATGGATCTCGCTTTTACCCAGTTTCCAATGACGGCATTTTCACCATAGGCGGACAATGCGGTCATAATTTTGTTGGCTGTATCGAAGGCTGCCATTCTTATAAAGGGCATTGCCTCGGGAGGTGTAATGCGGATCCCCTGATGCATTTCACAGTGGATATTGTAGCGATCGAGAATTTCATCCATCCTCTCTCTGGCTCCGGGGATAAGTATTATTCGAATTCCATTACCTTTAAGCAGGCTGATATCTCTTGCCAGTACGGGAAAAGACGGTTCATCAATAATCGAGCTGTCTATCTTTATGACAAATGTCGATTTTTTAAAGCGGTGAGTATAGGCGAAAACTTCCCTTATCAATGAAACCTGATCTTTTAGTTTAATGTTATCCATAAAGTGATTTTAGAAGAAAGTGGAAAAAAAATCATCTACAAAATATCATATTTCCTATACACTGGCTGTATGAATGATGCAGAAGAGTTTAGAAAAGATCGGGAAGAGCAATTCGGCGGGGAAATCAGCTTTCTCTCATACGCCACATTTATAGGGACCGCTTCATCGCAAGAACTGAAGAATCGCGGTGGTATTATGTACCTGATTAAGGATGTTCTTCATTTCGAAGACTTTGAAAGGTCAACGGGACTTATGGTTCTCTTCAACCAGAAAGAGAAATACGCAAAAACGGAGTTTTCCATAAATCTCAGTGAGATATCCCTTGTAAAAAATATCAAAGAGAAAGATGCCAGATCCTGTATTCAAGGGTCTATAAATGAACATGAAATCCTATTGGCAGATTCGGGAATTTTCAGATTTCTCTCCAAATCTGTCTTGCAGGTCATTGTGGAAAATCAAGGTTCTATTTTTCTGGATTTTCTGGACAAAGAGGGATTTATAGATCTTATTAATGAGTTTATGCTCAAATCTGAATAAATCTAAAATCCCATAATTTTATCAACTGTCGTCGTGATCTCTTTAAGCATCTCATTCAGCTGAGTTCTTTCTATAATAAAAAGCGCTTCCTCTTCGTTGCGCGCCACGGCAAGGTGTTTGTCATCGTAGGAAAAGAAGTTCAAGTGAGTCCAGAGAGATCCTCCATCATACAATTTATATGAGATGATGATTTCAGGTTTTTCCATGTTTACAATCTGCCGGGATTCACCCGACAGAGTTAATTCCTGTATTTTTTCATAGAGAGCATTAAAGGATTTCTCCTCTGTTTCCATGCCGTTTACAGCGTACATCTGCCTATCCCCCCGTCTCTCAATAGTGGCGATGACGGCGAGATCATCATTGGTGATCATAAAAGTATCTATTGATTCCATGGATATGAGATGGGGAAGTTTTTCTACTAAATCGAATGGTTTCAAATCTAAAAAGGACAAATCTGTTCTATTCAATGTGAAGATTTGTTTTTCTCCTGTCACTTTGCCAAAGATTTTAGAGCTGTCTGTGACTGTGCCTAATAAAAGTTCAAAACTGCGCCCGTCCTTTTCCTTTACTGTTAAGCGGGAGGAGTTCTCATCAATTCCGAAATCTTCCGGTAGACCTTCATCTATAAAATCGACAATCTGAATAGACGGTGATAAGGTATTGAGAAATGTGGATAATCCCTCTTTGCTAACGGGAATGTAGGCATTATAGGGAGCTTCGAGCATATAGCTGAATTTATCGGCAGTAAACTGGTCGTATTTTTTATAGGGGATGATGCGGATCTGTTTTTCATTTTGAATAGACAGAGTTTCAATTCCGCTTTTTTCAAAGAGGATCAAATTTCTGTCCCTAAGATCATCAAGGTTGAGTTTGAGTGTCTCTCCGAAAGAATCTTTTACAAGATAGATCTCATCTTTTCCTTTGATCTGCAGATAATATCCCGTTTGGGATGGATTGACCGAACCGGGGAAGAGCGTTATCAGCCCGTTACTTGTGTGTATTTTTATGATTTGAGATGATTGCCTGATGCCCCACTTTTCAGGTTCCGATGTGTTGAAACTGATAGTTTCCAAAGAATCGAGTGATAGAATATTTTCTACGGTAGAGATCACTTTCTGCTGGTCAATCCGATTGTAGTTGTCATTATTGACGGACCATTTCAATCCTTGTTTCACGAAGGATAACTTTTCGTTTTCCGATATAAACTCCAGAGAAAGAACATTCTCAGCCTGAATCTTATAGAGTTCTTTCGGCCCCCTATCCTGGACCGGTTCTTCAATAGGTTTCTCTATGATGGAATCTTTCTGTGCTTTTTCGGTCATTTCAACCGGTGTTTCGATGGGCTTCTCAACAGGAGTTTCGACAGCTTGCTTAAGGGGAACTTCTATGGGTTTATTAAAGACAATTAAAATATAGGCCATGAGGATTCCCACTGCAATAACTGCCGGAATCAACCATAAAAAAAAGTGTTTTTTAATCAAATTATTTTCCTCTGAATCCACAATATAACCCGTACTTAAAAATCATCAAGTGAATTCATCATATTTTTACTATTCCCCCCAGTTTAAAAGGGCTGTATAATCTTATCTTGGTCAATTAATTCAAAATCAATCATAGGAGAGCGTGTTATGAATGCAGCAATAGAGAGAATCCTGAGTATATTCGAAGAGTTAAATAAGATTCCCCGCCAGTCGGAGAAAGAGGAAAAAATCCATAAATGGCTCATGGATTGGGCTGCAGATAAGGGTTTTAAATGTGACACTGACGATTCTCTCAATATAAACATAAAAATTCCTCCAAGTCCCGGATATGAAAAAGCACCGGGCTTAGTTCTTCAGGGGCATATGGATATGGTCTGTGAAAAAGTCGAGGGATCGAAGCACGACTTCTCAAAAGACCCTATAAAACATGTCATAGATGGCGATTGGCTCTCTGCCGATGGTACAAGTCTCGGGGCTGATAACGGCATAGCCATTGCCATGGCACTCGCTGCGGCAAGCGATAAGGATATTGAGCACCCCGCTTTTGAAATACTCATAACAACAGCCGAAGAAACGGGATTGTATGGGGCCAACGCTTTGAAGCCGGGATTTGTCGAAGGAAAAATCCTTCTCAATCTCGATTCTGAAGACGAAGGTGTTTTTACTGTAGGCTGCGCCGGAGGGAATGATACTCTCATACATCTCCCTGTGGAGTTTGAAGAAATCCCTGAGGATTTTGAGCTCATCCAGCTTACGGTTACAGGACTTCTCGGTGGTCATTCAGGTGTTGATATCAACAGCAATAGAGAGAGTTCCAACGTGCTGATAAGCAGGCTCATTTCCGATGTCCGCATGGAGATTGATGCCCGTCTTGTGGACCTCTTTGGCGGCACCGCTCACAATTCACTAGCCAGAAAATCAGATGCGGTGTTCGCTGTAAAGAAGGGAGATAAAGATAAACTCCATAGTGCTGTTAAATCGACAGAGGCACTTTTTAAAATAGAGAACTCTGTTGTTGATACCGGACTTAATATAAAAATCGATGCTCCATCGAAGACTTATGACAGGATGTTAATGCAGGAATCGGCAGTGAAAGCGATCAATCTGCTTCTCTCCATTCCCCATGGAGTACTGCGCATGTCTGCAGCCATTGAAGGACTTGTTCAGACATCGAACAATATAGCTATAATCAAGCTGGAAGAGGACAGTCTTTTCATCCATAACAGTCAGAGAAGCTCGGTTATGTCGGACCTCAATTTCGCTTCTCAGAGAATAGAAGCTTCCGCTCAGCTTGCCGGCGGCGAATCTGAGGTCATTCAGAAATACCCCGCATGGATGCCCAATATGGATTCTCCTCTGCTGAAAAAATGTAAGGACGTCTATTCCAATTCATTCGGCAGGGAGCCTGTTATCGAAGCGATTCATGCGGGCCTCGAATGCGGCGTTGTGGGATCCATTTTTGAAGGGATGGATATGATCTCATTCGGTCCCAATATTTTCGATTGTCATTCTCCCGATGAAAGAATGCAGATTTCTTCCGTAGGATCGGTCTGGGACTTTATGATTGCCCTATTTAAATCCTTTAAAAATTAAGGGCTGAGTATTGCACAGTTTTATCTGTCCCATATGCAGGGGGAAGTTACATTTGCAAAACAGATCTCTCCTTTGCCGGAATCGACACACTTTCGACCTGGCAAAAGAGGGGTATGTCAATCTTCTCCCGGTAAATGCTAAAAAATCCAAAGATCCCGGTGATAATGTGACGATGATGATTGCCAGAAGAGCATTCCTCGAAGCCGGTTATTACAAAGCCTTAGCTGACAAAATTTCTGAAATTATGAGAAATCTCAATTTGAGGGAGGACATTTCCTTTCTCGATCTGGGATGCGGCGAGGGCTATTACTCAGGATGCATCAGGGAGAATTTTCCATCACTGAACATGTCCGGGCTGGATATTTCTAAAACAGCCGTGCGCTATGCCTCAAAAAAATACAAAGATATAAGCTTCACTGTTGCCAGTGCCTTTGATCTGCCTATAGGTGATGATCAAATGGATCTTCTGTTGAGAGTCTATGCGCCCTCATCGGAAATGGAACTTCGCAGAGTCATAAAAACGGGCGGGTATCTCATCACAGTCACTCCCGGTGAGAGACATCTCTATCAGCTGAGAGATATAATCTACAGCGAAGTTCACAAACATACGGAAGAGATCAAAGAGATTATCGGCTTTGATTTACAAGAACGGGTGAAACTCAAATATAAGCTGGATCTCCAAGACAGAGAAATGGCGAAGAATCTCCTGGAAATGACTCCCTTCGGATGGAAGATCTCTGCCGAAAATAAAGTGTTTCTATTAAATCAGTCCCGGTGGGAAGTGGAATGTGACTTTAATATTGATGTCTACAGGCGTGTGAAATAGACCCAGGGATTCTGTATCTGTATCGGGATAGATTGAAGTCTTTTGTATTTCTGGTGATTAGAGTTGCTCCGTTCTCTGGTTGAAAACGGAGCAATCGAATTTAGATGCTAATATTTACCCATTGTCCGGTTTTGGCTGATTCAAATATGGCTTTTATCGTTGCTGTATTGATCAATGAATCTTCCAGGGGTAGGGGAACTTCGCTGTCATTGATGATGGCCTGTGAAAAGTTGTCTCCCTGATGTGTGTACTGATCACATGCGTTCAGCTCTACTACTGTTCTCTCTTCGTCTCTTGTGACTGTGTCATTGATAAAAATTCTTGTTGGTTTGTCTATGGGAGAATTGAAGGGGATCTCTATTTCCATATGCTTTTTCGTACCGAAAATAGACATTCTCTGATAGGGTGATAATTGGGTTGCACTCGTAAATACAGCTTGTCCCGAAGGAAAATCCAGTATAGCTGATGCCAGACGGTCTACATTGAATTCGGGATCATTTTCTGTTATAGCAACGACTCTACGGGGCATTTCATTGAAGATAAACCGCGATGTGTTTATGGGGTAGCAGCCGATATCCCAGAGACTTCCTCCACCGTATTCTTCCACATTTCTTATGTTTGCCGAATCGTTGTTAAAATAGCTGAAAAATCCCTGAACGGCTTTTATTTCACCCAATTCTCCCTTGTTTACCAGATCAAGAGCTTTCAGCCACTGAGGATGAGATCGAACCATAAAAGCTTCACTGATTTTTTTACCCGTTTTATCTCTTGTGTCGATGAGTTTTTTGACATCATCTGCATTGAGAGCTATAGGTTTTTCACATAAAACATGTTTACCTGCTTCTAAACATTTGATACTCCATTCTACATGGAGGTGATTGGGGAGAGGGATGTATATGGCATCAACTGAAATGTCAGCCAAAAGTTCTTCATAGGAACCGTAGGCTTTTAGAATTCCCAATTGGTCAGCAGTTTCTTTCGCTTTTGACAGGTTTCTTGAAGCGATAGCCACTATTTCTGTAAACTGTCCTTTCTGCATAGCGGGAATAACCTGTCCAGTTCCTATATTTGCTGTACTGAGGATTCCCCATTTTATTTTTTTATTCATTAGTTCTCTCCCTGAAATAATTCTCTATTATGTGAAATATCTTATATAAAAG
>JADGDJ010000061.1 GCA_016744925.1 Spirochaetaceae bacterium | reverse complement strand
GGTAAATTACACTCTATTCATTCTCTACCTATTCAAATCCTCTTCTTTGATTTAAAATAAATCCTTATTTATGAATAAAACGAGGAATTACAACCATGAAATATATCGGAGCCCATGTCAGCGCAGCAGGGGGAGTGGAAAACGCCCCGCTTAACGCAACGAAAATCGGAGCCACAGCTTTTGCCATGTTTACAAAAAATCAGAAGCGATGGGAAGCAAAACCCCTTTCTGAAGACAACATAAGAAAATTTAAAGAAAACATGGAAGCAGGTGGATTTACATCTGATCAGGTTCTTCCCCACGACGGCTATCTTATAAATCTCGGGCATCCTGAAGAAGAAAAACGTGAGAAATCTCTCAACGCCTTCATGGATGAAGTGAATCGGGTGGAACTTCTGGGTTTGAAATATCTCAATTTTCATCCCGGTAGCCATTTAAAACAAATTCCAGAAGAGGAATGCATTGCCAATGTAGCGGCGTCACTCAATACAGCCATCACCAACTCAAAAAGTTGCATAATGGTCATTGAAACCACAGCTGGACAGGGGAGTAATCTCGGGTGGCGATTTGAGCAGATCGCTGGAATTATTGCACAAGTGGAAAATAAAGAGCGCGTGGCAGTCTGCATCGATACATGCCATATCTTTGCCGCTGGTTATGATATGCGGACCGAAGAGGGATATAAAAATGTGATTGATGAGTTTGATCGAATCATCGGCTTAAAATATCTCAAAGCATTTCATCTCAACGATGCCAAATCGGAATTTGAAAGTCGTGTGGACAGACATCATAGCCTGGGGCAAGGGAATATCGGATGGGATACATTCCGGTTTCTAATGGAAGATTCCCGGTTAGAGGGGATCCCCATGGTTCTTGAAACAGTTGATCCCGATATCTGGGATAAGGAGATCTCACGGCTGAAAGAACTGGCCGGTGAATCAGTTTAAAAAATGGAAAATTCAGCGAAAGAAACAATAGAGCTCATCGAAAAAAATATAAGAAAAGTACGCCGATGTGACAGATATCGTCTCAACGGAGCTTTTAATCGGCTGAAAAGGCAGAAAGACGGGAAAAATCAGGAAAAAGAGTGCTTTCAGCTGCTTCAGAGGATAGAGGCATCCATTCAGACAAAAGAGAATCGACGAAAAAATAAACCTCGTTTGAATTTTCCCGAATCTCTCCCCATAACGGCCCGGCGCAAAGAGATCGTTCAGGCAATCCGTGATAATCAGGTCATTATTCTTTCCGGACAGACCGGAAGTGGAAAAACAACACAGATTCCCAAATTCTGCATTGAAGCGGGCAGGGGGATTGAAGGTAAAATCGCCTGTACTCAGCCTCGGCGTATTGCCGCTATGACAGTGGCTTCGAGAATCGCCGAGGAGATGGGTGAAGAACTGGGGCGGTCTGTAGGGTATAAGATCCGTTTTCAGGATAAGAGTTCAAATGATGCTTTTTTGAAAGTCATGACTGATGGAATCCTTCTTGCCGAAACACAGGGAGATCCCTGGCTCAACGAATACGATACGCTGATCATCGATGAGGCTCATGAGCGAAGTCTCAATATAGACTTTATTCTCGGTATTATAAGAAACCTTCTGAAAAAAAGAAAAGACCTCAAAGTCATCATTACATCGGCCACCATCGATACGGAAAAGTTCTCAAAAGCTTTTAATGACGCTCCTATCATTGAAGTGACAGGGCGTACCTTTCCCGTAGAAGTGAGATACCGGGAAGAAGATAATGTTGAAAGCAAAGAGATTCCCCGGACCTATGGTGAAAGAGCCAACGAAGCCCTTATGGAGATTGTCACTGAAAGCGATAAGGGTGATATTCTCGTCTTTATGCCAACGGAGCACGATATCCGCGAGACATGTGATCTTATCAGGAAGCGTTACACCGGATTTGATGTTCTGCCTCTCTATGCCCGTCTGTCAGGAACTGAACAAAAGGCTGTTTTTAAAAGTTCACAGGTGAGAAAAATCATCGTCAGTACCAATATCGCCGAGACTTCCATCACCATTCCGGGTATTCGTTATGTTATCGATGCGGGAGTGGCCCGTATTGCCCAGTACAGCCCTTCGACGGGGACTTTTTCCCTTCCTGTTACGGAAATATCCCGTTCCAGTGCCGATCAGAGAATGGGTCGTTGTGGACGAATGGAAAACGGTATTTGCATCCGTCTCTATAGCGAAGAGGATTATCAGGGACGAACTCTCTATACCCTGCCGGAAATCCTCCGGACTAATCTGACGGAAGTTATTCTTCGCATGACCTCTTTGGAAATCAGAGATATTGAAAGATTTCCCTTTATCGACAGTCCCGCCAAAGCTTCAATCAACGATGGTTTCAAAACTCTTTTTGAACTGGGTGCTGTGCGCAAAGGGGATAAAAAGGGGAAAGGAACAGACTGGCATCTGACCAATACAGGGCGAATTATGGCCCGGTTGCCCATCGACCCCCGTGTTGCCAAAATGCTTCTTCATGCAGATAAAGAGGGATGCCTGGAGGATGTATTAGTCATCGCTGCGGCATTGACCATTCAGGATCCCCGCGAAAGACCTGTGGGCAAAGAGGACACGGCGGATAGCAAACACAGTCAGTTTAAGGATCAGTTTTCCGATTATCTTTCGCTGCTCAATGTCTGGAAAGAATATCATAAAATTCTCAAAAAAGAGTCTTCCGGTAAAGCGAGAAGATTCTGTAAAGACAATTTTATCTCCTATAAGAGAATGAGAGATTGGCGGGATATACACCAACAGATCAAAGTTATATTGCAGGAGAATGATTTTAAAATCGGCAATGTGAACTACAATCAGATTAAAATGGATAAAACAGAAGAATTTTCTCCTGAATACGCTGCTATTCATCGTTCCGTACTAAGTGGTCTTCTCTCTCATATTGCTCAGAGGAAAGACAAAAACTTCTACAAAGCGACAAAAAACAGAGAGGTTATGATCTTTCCCGGTTCGGCTGTTTTTAATAATGGCGGGCCATGGATCGTTGCTACGGAGATGGTTCACACATCGCGACTTTTTGCGAGAACAGTAGCCAGAATCGATGTTGAGTGGATTGAAGACCTGGGGAAACACCTCTGTAGCAGTACCTATATGGCACCCCGGTGGGAGATGAAAGCCGGTGATGTTCTTGCGACGGAACAGGTCAGGCTCTATGGTTTTATCGTTATACAGGGGAGAACTATATCCTACAGCCAGGTGAACCCTTCGGAAGCAACGGATATATTTGTGCGGACAGCTCTCGTGGAAGAGGAAATCGACAGAGGGAAGAGTTTTTCTTTTTTAGCTGAGAATAAGAAAAAACTGGAAGAAGCCCGGGAGATGGAAGACAAGCTCCGTCGTAGAAATATCATCGTTGGAGATGAAGAACTCTATCAGTTTTACAGATCCAAACTCGAAGGGATCTCCGGAATCAGTGCTTTGGAAAACAGAATCCGGAAACAAGGTGATAAGGATCTGAAATTAAGCGATTCCGATGTTTATGTTTCACTCCCTTCGGAAGAGGAATTAGCTCAGTTTCCCGATTCGATTACAGTCGAAGGGGAGGAATTCCAATTCGAGTATAATTTTGAACCGGGCAGTAAAAAGGATGGTGTGACGATTAAAGTCCCCACTGGTTCCAGTTCTGTTATTCCCGCCGATAAAGTGGACTGGATGATTCCCGGAATATATCGTGAAAAAGTGGAATCTCTCATAAAAGGTCTTCCTAAAGAACACAGAAAAAAACTGGTTCCCATTGGAAATACCGTTGATGAGATAATCCGCGATATGCCACGGGAAGAGAAAAACCTGCCCAAAGCTATCAGTGAATTCCTCTACAAAAGTTCAGGGATTTATGTTCCCCCAAATGAGTTTGATGAAGAAACTATTCCCGATCATCTTCGAATCCGCATAGCCATAACCGACCAGAAGGGAAAAGAGTTAAAAGCGGGCAGAAAGAAGAATCTGCTGGTGACTGAACACTCTGAAAAAATTGGAGTCAAGGCTCTCACTAAAGCCCGTTCTGAATGGGAGAGAACAGATCTCAAGGAATGGGATTTCGGTGATCTTCCGGAAATTTTGGAGCTCAAAGGGAAAGGACGTGTCTGGAAAGTTTATCCGACTATCCTTTTAAGTGGCGATTCCATATGCATCAGACTGCTTGAAAGTAAAAAAGAGGCCTCCCGGGAATACGGAGCAGGTATAACGGCTCTATTTATGAGGGATTTTTCCAAAGAACTCAAAGGTTTTAAAAAAGAACTTGTGCTGCCTGTTGAGCTGAAGGTTGTAACAAATTACCTCAGTGGTCCCGAACAGTTTCAGAAAGACTTCTGGTACTTTGTCATGTTTAATATATTTGGAGCTTTGCGTATTACTTCAGCTGATGAATTTGCAGAAAGTCGACGGGAACGAGGCCGTGAAATTTTTTCCTTTGCGGAAGATGCATTTCTCAGAGTCAAAAACATATTAACTGCCTATAAGCGGTGCCGGCAGATCGTCGGTTCCCTGGAGAGCAAAAATCGTTTTGCATCTGATCTTATGAAGGAGTGTCTAGACAGTTTAAAACTCATCTGTCCTTCTGATTTTCTTCATAAGTATGATGATGAGAGGCTCTACGATCTTCCTCGGTATCTGAAAGCAATAGAAATTCGAGCTGAACGAGGTGTTCAGGATCCTCTGAAAGACCTGGAGAGAGTGAAGAAAATACAAAGTGTACTCAGTCAGCAGAAAACAATGCTCAAAGAGATGCACGAAGGTGTTTCTGCAGAAAAAAAAGAAGCTGTCGAGGAGTTTTCCTGGTTACTGGAAGAATTTAAGGTGTCAATTTTTGCTCAACAACTTAAAACTAAAGTAAAAGTGTCTGAAAAGAGGCTTATAGACAGAATTCATGAGATCCGGGAAATGTTATGAACACTTTTTTTTGTTCTCTGTAATTATATAGTGTTATTTTTTACAAATCGAAACATTTTCGACTATCATTATCATTACATCTTGTAAGAAATACTATGAGGGTCTGTTTTTGAACCAGTCAGAAATTAAATCTCAAAACAATCTGGGTAGTTTTAAGTTGTTTAAGCAGGAAAATAACCGGATAGTTTTAATAGATATTATCAGCATCTCTCTCATCGTCGAATTATTGTTCACTGTATTAGCTCAGGTCAGTGTACAGAAAGAGAATTCCCTTCATTTTCTTGTCGATCACGCTAATCTGAAATATCAATTTCTCTCAATTGTCATTTATGTATTATTACTGTTTTTTGTATACTTTCTGTATATGAAATTCCCCGGAATAATCGGTTATCTATCTGTTTCATTTGTTCTTTTTCATAAGATATTCATCTTTTTATTAAATACAAACACTTTTGCTATTTTACTATTCTGGATTATTTTTTCCCTTTTATTTGCCAGATATTACATTGATGGTAAACTTGTTGTTATAGTCCTGGTCTCCAGTTATTTCATGCTTATTTTCGGTCTGCTTCATTTCAAGATTCCCATAGATGATTTTGCCATATATTTGTGGTTGATGATGGCTTCCTCAATTTTCTCGATCATTATATGTCTTCAGCGACATAAAAAGAAACTGAATGAATTTCGCCTGAAAAAAAATCAATATGATGAATATGAGGAAAATTTCCAAAAACTTAATTTCGACACTCAAACCGGATTTTATACAAGATATGCTATAGAAAGTCTCTTTAAAGATACCTTGAGTGGATGTGAAGGGGATCCTCGCTTTTTTGTATTGATCAATCTGGAAAATCTCCAGTCGTGTAGAGATCTTTTAGGAAGTGAGAAAACATCTTTATATGTAGACATTTTCAGTCGAATCCTCAATTTCCTTGGAAAAAATAAAAATGACAAAATAGGCAGAATGGAAACGGATGAATTTGTAGCGATTTTATCGGATTACAAGAATAAATCCACAATCGAAAATAAACTCGACCGCTATAATAAATTGTTAAAAGATGAATTTATCAGTGCGATTCCCAATTCCCCGGTAAAGGCCAATTTCAGTTACAGTATTGTGGGGATTACTGAAAATACTCCATTGAAAACCTATCTTAAGGAAGCCGGGGAAAAGATAACTTCGCTGGAATATAGAAATAAGAATAAAAATGCTTCAAGCGATTTTTATAAATCTTATATCAATTATTCATCTCTCTTTAATACGGGTCATATCACGGCAATCGTATGGTTGCCTGAAGAAGGATGGCCCGTAGCATTCGTTACTGAGAACATTTCAGTGCTATTGGGTCATACCACAGAAGAAATGATAAGTGGAAAACTCCAATATGATCAACTGATTCATCCTGATGATATCAATCGTATCAGAGATGAAATTTTGGATAAGCTGAAACAAAGAAAATTGTATTTTGAGCAGAAATATAGAATTCGGAAATCCGATGGAACATATATCTGGATCCGGGATTATAATGTCCCTGTATGGGATGAGGAAACCCTAATCCAGGTTAATGGTTATTTATATAATGTCAATTCCGAAGTCGAAACAGAAGTCCTTCTAGGGGAGAATAATAAGAGATTAAATAATGTTGTCGAAGCGACTAATGCCTGTATCTGGGAATGGAATCTTCATTCGGGTACGATAAAATACAACAGCCGGTTCCTGGATATGACAGGTTATGCACCTGAAGAAATACAGCCCTATACAATTCAACGATGGAAAGAGCTGCTTCATCCCGATGATCTGCCTCTATTTAATGGGGTCATCGAAGAGTACTTATCAGGACACAGGGATCATTATGATATTATCTGTCGTATAAAACACAAACATGGGAACTGGATTTGGATTCATGACAAAGGTAAAATAATAGATACTGATGCTGAAGACAAACCTCAGGTTATGTTGGGGAATCTTATTGATATTACTCATTTAAAAGAAACTGAAGCTATGCTTTATCATTCGGACAAACTCAGCGCACTGGGACGTTTGTCCGGAGGTATTGCCCACGATATGAACAATCAGCTTATGAAAATCCAGGGGACGGCTGAGATGGCTAAAATATGGGACTCAAAGGTTCACTATCGGGAGAGCCTCGATACTATTGAAACTCTTTGTGAATCCGCTTCATGGATCATTAATCAATTAATGGAATACAGCGGGAATCATGAGTATTATCCGGAAATCTGTAATATTACAACAATTCTCCTCGAGTTGTCCAAGCTGCTTGATCACAGCTTTGAAAAAGAGATCATTGTCAGGACTGCTCTTGAAGAGAAGGATTTGTTCATCTCTGCAGATCAGGCTTTGTTGAAAAAAGCATTTTTTAATATCTGTTTTAACGCAAAAGAAGCCATGTCTCATGGTGGAACTCTGAAAATAAGCTCTAAGCTAATACGTGCAGAAAAAAGATTTGCCACCTATACAGGAGATTTGCCTAGTGGGAATTATATCAAAATAGAATTTTCCGATGAGGGCCATGGGATAAGTGAAGATATTTTTGATAAAATATTTGAACCCTTTTTCTCCACAAAGGTCTTTGGAACCCAGGGACTTGGACTGGCTAAAGTGGTAAGTGTTGTTAAAGAGCATAAAGGAGGAATACAGGTCTGGTCCAAAGTTGATATAGGCTCAATCTTTTCTATATTTCTCCCCTATGTAGACACTTTGAGCAGAGAA
The DNA here is from genome assembly GCA_016744925.1 of Spirochaetaceae bacterium. Lineage (GTDB taxonomy): Bacteria > Spirochaetota > Spirochaetia > DSM-2461 > DSM-2461 > Spirochaeta_F. The sequence continues at coordinate 12,627 of JADGDJ010000061.1, read as the reverse complement.
GAATCCCCTGATGAGAGTCAAAATCATATAAAAGCAAATGTAAATTCAGAAATACTCATAATTGACGATGAACTGATGATCTGCGAACTCTTATCTGCCTATTTTATTCAGAATAACTGGAAATCCCGCTATTTTACCAATCCCATTGATGGGATCGCCTACTTTCAGGAAAAAAGCGAAGAGATAGAATTTGTTATTCTCGATAAATTTATGCCCGAGCTCAATGGCGATCGGGTTCTCGATGAATTGGTCTCGATCAAAGAAGAAATCCGTGTATTGTTCATTTCTGGTTTCTCTCATGGAATAGATGAGAATATTGATCACAAAGACAATATTGCCGGATATATACAGAAACCGGTAAAACTGGATGATTTGAAAAGTTTAATCGAAGATGAGTTTTCGCAATAAATGGAGATCATTACATTATATAAATGCCTTATATCAAAAACATTATGCTTAGGGATGTTGAACAAGCTGTGATAATATGGGAATATCGGCTCTGGAAAAAAATAATAGGATGAAAAAATGCTCAAAATCGGCAATTACAATAAATTAAAATTAAAAAGAATAGCAAAGACCTGTGCCTGGCTCGAAAGTGAAGACAAAGATATACAGCTCCCCAAAAGAGAAATCCCCGAGGGTGCCAGCGAGGGGGATGAAATTCGTGTCTTTGTGTTTAACGATACAAAAGATACCTTGCGGGCAACGACCATGGAACCCTCAGCAGTAATCGATCAATTCGCCTATATGGTGGTCACATCTAAAACCGAGATAGGTGCCTTTCTGGCCTGGGGGATTAAAAAAGATCTCTATCTTCCTGAGAGAAGAATGATTAAAGAGCTGAAAGTGGGGGAGAAGATACTCATCCGCATCATTATGAATTTTGAAAAAGACGGTGTTATCGCCGATGCAGACTGGAAGCGGTACATTAAGGAAGATCAGAAAGAACAGTTGAAAGAAGGTGATAAGGTTAATCTAATCGTTATGGATTCAACCTCATTGGGTACAACAGTTATTGTTGATAATAAATATATTGGTCTGGTGTATAAATCCGAGGTTTATAAGACTCCTTATATCGGTCAGAGAATGACTGGTTATGTGTTGAAACTCAGAGAAGATGGAAAGATTGATATTTCCTTTAAGCGCAAAGGATGGAACTCTGTCATAGATTCCCATGATATTGTCCTTGATGCTCTGAAAAAAGCCGGGGGTTTTCTTCCTTTACACGATAAGAGTGCTCCCGAAGAAATTCGAGATATGCTCAACATCAGCAAGAAGATTTTCAAGAAGTCCACAGGTAATCTCTATGCTGATGGTACTATCAATATAACTGACAAAGGGATAGAGCTGAAAAAGAAAAAGGACTGATTTAAGGTAAAATAATAGGCTGTTCGGGGGTGTCATACCCCATTCGGTATTACTCTTCTCCTCTCATAAGTTTCATCTTTATTCAGTTGATATCTAAAAATTCTAACAACAGTTTATCTCTTGAATTGATGACTGATTTGAGTCAAAAAAACTTTCGTTAACAATTACTATAAGTTCTCTAATTCTCTTGACTCCCAAGGTTTTATTAATTAACATTACTTACGGTAAGAGGTGACAAAAGTGGTGTTAAATACAAAACGATTAAAAGATATCAATGTGGATCTGGTTAAAACAGCTCTTAAATTTGAAGATTACAGCACAAAAAACAACATAGCTTCTGCGACAGGTCTCAGTGTGGCCACCTGTCGTAATATATTAAATGAGCTTGTTAAAACAGGCGAAGTCAAAGAGATAGAACTGGCTGAATCAACAGGAGGCCGTCCCTCCCGAAGATTCGTATACAATGAAAATTTTGCTTTTGTGGCAATTTTATATGCCAGAATGGAAGGGAACGATCGAAGCTTATATTGTTCTGTTGTAAATATGCTCGGTGCACAAATTTGTGAAGAGTATTTTCCTTTTGACGACATTTCGATAATTGAGATTGACTCGGTACTGACAAAAATCACCGAATCATATCCCAGGATTCAGGTCTTCAGTCTGGGGGTTCCCGGTGTCGTCCGTAAGGGAGTCATAGGAATCTGTGATTTTGACAAGCTGAGTCATTTGCCACTACAAGAATACCTTACAGAAAAATTCAATAGAATTGTAACAATAGAAAATGATGTGAATAGTGCTGCTCTGGGATATTATCATAAAGGTAAAAATACAAGCTCAGAAAGTCTTGTTTATATTTATTATCCCCAGAATGGTATAGCCGGAGCGGGAGTCATTGTCAATGGAAGAGTTATAAAAGGCTTTAGCAATTTTGCCGGGGAGATCTCCTTTATGCCTTTGGGGGTGGATAGGGAACAACAGGGTTTTATTCAGAATGACCCGGAACAGTTTGCCCAATTAGCAGCCCGAACTGTTCTTGCTACCAATGCCTTATTAAACCCTGAAAAAGTTGTTTTTACAGGTCAGTGGTTTAATGAAGATCTGATAAAAAAAATAAGAGGATCTGTTTCAGAAAAGTTTCCCAAAGAACATATTCCTCAGATCTCTTTTGAATTGGATATACATGACAGTTATATTGACGGTTTAAAATTTTCCGGTATCTACAAGCTTTCATGTGGTTTTGAAATTATACAAAAATGATGCATTATAAAAAAAGGAGAATACATTGATTGCTTCAATATTGCTGATAATTATATATCTCGCATTTATAAGCCTGGGTTTACCCGATTCCATTCTGGGTGTTACTTTACCGGCGATACAGCTCGAATGGGGATTGCCTCTTAGTTCCGGGAGTATCATTTCGATGACTGTCATTGGAAGTACAATACTGTCGAGTTTTTTAAGTGGTTATATCATAAAAATAATTGGAACAGGAAAAATCGTGTTTCTCAGCTGTCTGGTGACGGGAAGCGCTTTACTGGGGATCTCTTATGTACCTTCTTTCCTCTGGCTGCTTTTGCTTGCAGTTCCCCTTGGATTGGGAGGAGGAGCTGTAGATACGGCGTTGAATAATTTTATTGCATTAAACTACAAAGCTCGTCATATGAACTGGTTACACTCTTTCTGGGGTGTGGGAGCTACACTGGGACCAATAATTATGTCTCTGTCTTTAGTGGCCGGTGGTTCGTGGCGTTTTGGATACAGAAATATTTCGATTATTCAGATATCGCTGTCGTTTATATTGCTCTTAACAATTCCATTGTGGAGAAAATTTCGTCCTGAAGAAGCTGTCGTGGAGGATCAGACCGGTGAAGAACCGGAAAAGAAAAATGCCTTTAAAATCCGAGGTGTTAAATACGCCTTTGCCACGTTAATGTTCTACTGTGCTGTTGAAAATGCCGTGGGTCTGTGGGGGAGCAGTTATCTTATACAGGTGAAGGATATGTCCATAGAACGAGCTGCCTCATGGATTGCCTTTTATTTTGGGGGAATCACTCTCGGGCGTTTTCTCTCGGGTTTTATCTCCTTTAAGCTGACCAATGTGCAGATGATTAAATGGGGGATTATTACAGCCTTTTCAGGTATAGTGTTGTTTATTCTTCCATTGCCCGGTTTCGTAGCAGGGCTGGCTTTAATTCTCATCGGTCTGGGATTATCTCCTGTATTTCCAGCTATGCTCCACGAGACTCCCGTGAGGTTTGGAAAAGAGAATTCTCAAGTGTTAATCGGTTTTCAGATGGGGTTTGCCTATATGGGGAGCGCTATCCTTTCTCCGCTTTTAGGAGTTATCCTCCAGTTCTCATTTATGGGTCTTTTCCCTTTTCTCTTAATCGCATTGACAATAATCATGTTTATTTCTTCAGAGAGGCTGACTAAAGTTGTTAGAATGCCTTAGGAAATATCTTATGAAAATTGTAACCACTCAGCTATCTAATTGCAGGACTTTTCACTGAATGACGGATAACTTTAATAATTCTGTTTTTTCAAAATTATTATGATTTACTTCGAATATAGTTATATGCTTTTTTTCAGATAAGATATTTCTCCTTTAAAAAAGAATGAATTGGAATAAATGAGTTTAAAGTCAAAATTTGGTGAAAGAATTGACAATATCTCAGTGATGTATTTTTTAACAAAAACCCTTGACAAAAGGAAAAAGCGCAAGTAAGTTGTCTGTAAGATTGGTAGGCTAGACTAACAACGAAGGATAAATTATGGAAGTTTTTTCACATCATCTATATGAATATAGGAAAGGTCTGAGAAGGATGGTTCTTCATACGACATCCACAATGCATAGGGATTCTATTACAGCAAAACTAAAAAAAAGAGAGATTTCCTACATAATCCACCCCGTAACCGAATCAAAAATAAATGTGTTCTTCGGAGCCTCCTGCTGCATTGAGGTAATGAAAACCTTTCCTCATCTGGATTTGACTCTATTCAGCCCCGAACAGGATTTTATTCTCGGAGCTATGCTGGGGTATGATATGAATGCACATTGCCAAAGGTATTTAAATATTGTCAAAAAGAGAATGTTATTAGCATAAATCCGGAGTGAGAACATATGAAAAGGAAAAGAATCCGGGATATAGATCAAAACTATCACTGTTCTATAATAGGGACCTGCTTGACACATAAAGAAGTCAGAGAAATTCTAGAATCATCTTATAAAAGGGACTTTTCCCAATATGCAGATCACGATCTACATAGCATGGCTGTCGGTGGAGCCAGGGAATTGTCTCGTTTTTCTAACAGATTAACCGAGAGATTAAATAAAAAATATTACGCAGAGATATTCCAGGCATCTCACACTCTCAGCACTGTAGATCTGGAGAAATACTGGTGCAATTCTTTTTCTGAAGGTAATATTTCTGGACCATATTGGGCGGTCTTATCTCATTCGATGTGTACTGACTCTTCAATTAATTTGGCATATGGAGATGTTCATATGCTTTCTCATCTGGCTGCGAATGAAGAGAGAAGTAGAAGGGAAAACCTTGCGAAAAAAGAGAATCTGATCCGTAAACTTCAAGATGATAATAAAGATTTAAAGAATAAATCATTTTGTTCAGAGGAACAGGCTAGAGCTTTTCAGAAAGACAAAATTGAGCTAGAGATTCAGAATAAGATTCTTCATAAAGAAGCACAATGTTCAACAGGTACTTTTCGAGATAAAGCAGAAAAACCAGAAATAAAGGAAATTGAAAAAGTTCACAAGAAATTGAAACTATTGGAAAAAAGATATGGTTTTCTTGAAGAAAGGCTCAAAGATCTCAAGGGCGAATTAGAAAGCTTTCAAGAGTATCACCGGGCTTTGAAGAATCTCAGAATAGAAGCATCTGATTCGGAGAAAAAAGAGTTTTACGGCACCTCATGTGTTCGCATGGCTAAAGGACTCGACAGAAAACGGATCCTTCTGGTAGGAGGTCGTCAATCAATGGTTCCCCATTGTAGGTCTGTCGTGGAATTGATGAATGGCAAGTTCTATTATCACGATGGGGGCAAAGAGCAGTCCCGAGTAGCTCTTCAATCTCAAGCTGTGGCAGCAGATATAATCATATGCGCTTTAGATTGTGTTAGCCATGATGCCAGCCGTTGTGTGAAAAGGATTTGCAGAGAAGGAAAGCAGAAACTAATTATGTTGAAAAACTCCGGAGTATCAACCTTTACGAGGGAATTAAAAATGCAGTTTAATAATTATTACAATTATTTAGGAGGATCATATGACTGGTATTATTTGGGGATCAACTTTAGGGAACACAGAAAGAGCTGCGACTATTATTGCCGAACAATTAGGAGATTCGGAACTTATAGCTGTAGTGAATCTCGACTCCGAGACTTTGGAGAAGTACGATACTTTACTACTGGGTTCTTCAACTTGGGGATTTGGAGATCTCCAGGATGATTGGGACTCGAAACTTAACGTTTTAAAAGAAGCGAATCTCAAAGGTAAAAGAGTCGGTTTTTTTGGAATGGGTGATCAGTATGGGTATTCAGACACATATATGGATGCCCTGGGGACTCTTTATGAAGTGATAAAAGACTCCGGTTGCTCAATTATTGGTTCGTGGCCTGTAGCTGGGTATTCTTTTTCAGCATCTACGGCTGTAATAGATGGAGCATTTATCGGACTTGCTCTTGATGATGATAATCAGCCGGAACAAACTGAAGAGAGAATAACTTCCTGGATCAGTTCTCTGACAAATAAATAAGGTTACATATTCATACTCTATTTCTTTCGGGGAGGTTCCGACCTCCCCGATTTAATAAAGAACTACTTACAGGAGTCCTCTTTTGAACATTGTGATACAAACTAATTCGGATCATACCACTTTTGAATTTCTTTTTGAGAAAATACAATGGAGTACAAATGGAACTGGAGATCTGGCATTAAAACTAAGCAGTTTCAATTCATTTCTAGTTCACTTAGAGGACCAGGGCTTTAGAATAATAAGAGATGACACCATTGATGAATTTATCCCGGTAGTATTCCTTTGGGTTGTTAAAAAATGAATAAAAGCGGTGTTCCTGGCTTCGGGGTGAATAGTTTAAAAAAAGAATCCTTCTTTCTCAACGTTCTTTCTGAAAAAGGAGTTCTCCGGGGAGGATATATCCAGTATAGAATACGACCACAGTACGGTGATGGATCCATATTACTTTATCCTCTTTTTCCAGGATTATACTTGTCAGTCAATGACTTCCGACTTCATAACAGCCAGTTAGAGAATCGTCACCACTCTACATCGTCAAAACCTTTTTTGAAATTTGATTACTGCATCAGGGGTGGATACCGATTTAGCAGTCCTGGGGACAGAGTGGGGATTATAGGGGAAGAGGAATGTGGCTGCTACGCAGGCTACGATACATTCGACACCGTTGAGTTCGTCGACGGGAAATGCTGCTCGGTCAGTCTTTTCTGCTATTTGGATGAATATAAATCAACCTTGAAGCAGCAATGGGGTGATCCCGGAATGAAACTGGATAAATACTACAATAAAATTTGTGAACGAGATGATTTTTTAATTACAAAAAATGATCCCCAATGCGGACAGCTGCTGAAGGAAATACAGAAAATTGCAGCACTGGAGGATCCGGTATTTCTTAGGCTCCGCACTACTGAACTCTTTTTCAGAGAAGTTGAATTATTTCTTAATAATAAAAAAAAGGAAAAAAAATTTTATTCCCGAATTCAACTCAATAAAGTGGCAAGAGTAAAAGAATTTATAGATGAGAACTATCACCTTAATTTTACAGTAGAAGACCTTTCCATGAGAGAGATGATCAATTCGTCCTATTTGAAAACTATATTCAAAGAGAGATATGGTGATTCTATTCATTCTTACAAGAAAACTCTTCGGCTTAAGAAAGCTCAAATACTCCTGAAAGAAACCAATATGTGTATCTATGAAATCGTCGAGGAAGTTGGTTATAGCGATGTTGGCAAATTCACAAAAGCTTTTAAGGAGTTTTATAATTACCCTCCCGGCGAGTATAGAAAACTGCTTCGCTATTAATCTTTTAAAAAAACTAAATTTCCATATAGCCTATCAATATCCAATCGGCACTTGCTGTTATTCAAAAATAAAGGGAATAATAGCTATATTAGCTTACGCTAATCATATTTGGAGGAACAACAATATGAAAAAAGAGTTTGTACTGAAAAGATTAACGCCGTATATGGGCAGGAAAAAAGTATTACTGCCTTTGGCATTGATTTTGTCAGGAATTTCTGTGTGTCTTAACATTGTGCCTTTTGTGCTCGTCTGGTACATCGTCCGGGAGGTTTTATCAGCTCCGCAATTAATAAATATTACAGATATCAGTTTTTATGCATGGCTTGCCTTTACAAGTGCTATAGGAGGTATTATCGTTTATTTCTTTGCACTTATGAGTTCTCACCTTGCGGCCTTTCGCGTTGAGGTCGGAATGCAAAAAGTTGGTATGAAGAAGATATTATCCATGCCTCTTGGTTTTTTTGATCAGCATTCAAGCGGAAAAATACGAAAGATTGTAAATGACGGCGCGGGAACGACCCATGCATTTCTGGCTCACCAGTTGCCCGATATGGCAGGCAGTATCATTTCCCCTATAATTCTTATCTCGCTGATTCTTCTTGTAGACTGGAGAATGGGGCTTGCCTCCCTGGTTCCTATTATTCTGGGATTTATAACTATGAGTTTTATGAGTAGCACTAAAGGCAATGACTTTCAAAAGCAGTATTTTGATTCTTTGGAGGAGATGAGTTCTGAATCTGTGGAATATGTTCGGGGCATTCCGGTTGTTAAAACATTTGGTCAAAGTATATATTCATTTAAACGGTTCCATGGCAGCATATTCAAATATAAAGAGATGGTTCTTGCTTTTACGTTTCTTTGGCGAAAACCGATGTCCTTTTACACTGTAATTATGCAGTCGGCTGCATTCTTCTTAATTCCAATGGCTACTTTTTTGATCGGGAGAGGTGGAAATCTCCCCCTTGTGCTTTCAAATTTTATTTTTTATATTCTTATATCGCCGATTTTCACTTCGCTTCTAATGAAGTCGATGCATTTTCGGCGAAATATAATGATAGCGGAACAGGCAATGGACAGGCTGGATAACCTCCTCGATTATCCAAACATGAATTATTCCAAAAATACGGAAAATACCGGCAGTCACAGTCTGGAGTTTAAGAATGTTTCCTTCTCATATGAAGGGAGTAATAAACGGGCCATAGATAGCATAAGCTTTAAATTAAACGAAGGAGAAACTATCGCACTTGTCGGAGCGTCTGGAGGAGGAAAAACTACAATTGCCCGTCTGGCCGCCCGCTTCTGGGACGTCGATGAAGGAGAAGTTCTGGTTGGGGGAGCCAATGTAAAGGATATTCCAAAAAAAGAACTCATGGAAAACATATCCTTTGTTTTTCAGAGTACAAAACTGTTTAAAGCTTCATTGAGAGAGAATGTCGTCTTTGGAAAGGAAGGCCTTGGAGAGGAAGAGATCAATCAGGCAATTGATTTTTCGCAGTCGAGAGAGATCATAGAAGATTTACCTAATGGACTTGATACAGTAATGGGTTCGAAGGGAACCTATCTTTCCGGAGGGGAACAGCAGCGAATCGCCCTTGCCAGAGCCATGGTCAAGAATGCTCCTATTGTTCTTCTAGATGAAGCCACCGCCTTTGCTGACCCGGAAAATGAGCATTTAATTCAGAAAGCCCTTAAAAAACTCAGTCACGGTAAGACAACTCTTATAATTGCTCACCGCCTTACCAGTGTACAAGATGTCGATAGAATTCTGGTCATAGAAAATGGGGCAATTGCAGAAGAGGGATCCCATGCGGATCTGCTGGACAGAGGCGGCATATATAGAACCATGTGGGATGAATATCAAGAAACTGTCGCATGGAAAATTGCCGCTAAAGAGACGATAGGCATAGGAGGTCAAAATGCTTAAATACTTTCAAAAAAAATACGCTATGTCTGAAAAAGGTGCAACAGACCTTTTGGACTCAATTATCTGGACTATAGTAATGAACATCAGCTTTATGATTCCGGTCGTTCTCGGCTTTAAATTCTTAGATGAACATATGGGTTTCCTGTTATACTCTTCAAGCAGCCGGACGAGCAGTATTCTCTATTATGTCATTATGTCTACAGCATTTGTTCTGGTGATGATTGTTATCGCATATTTTCAATATGGCTCGGCCTTCACTAAAATTTATGAAGAAAGTGCCAATCAGAGGATTGGTCTTGCTGAAACACTGAGGAAGCTGCCTCTGGCTTTTTTCGGAAAAAAAGATATTGCCGATTTAAGCTCAACCATAATGGAGGACGCTACACAGATAGAGCAGCTCTTTTCCCATACCGTTCCCCAGCTTTATGCGGCGGCAGTGACAACCGTAATTATGGGGGTTATGATGTTTTTTTATAACTGGCAGCTCTCTTTTGCTGTATTCTGGGTAGTTCCTGTGGCTATTTTTGTCTTCTATTTATCCAGCAAGTTTCAAAACAGGACGCATGTAGAGCTTTATCGTGCAAAAAGAGGTATTTCCGATGAGATTCAGGAGGGCCTTGACTCAGCTCATGAGATTAAAGCCTATAATAGAGAAGAGTATTATTCCAATGCTATAAGCTCAAGTTTAGATAATTACGAAAAGTCGTTGATTAAGGGTGAGCTTTTATTAGGTGCATTTATCAATCTCTCTTATATGTTCTTAAAGCTTGGGCTTCCCAGTGTCATTTTAGCCGGTGCTTATCTTTTGGCAGCCGGCTCTGTAAATGTTTTTACCTACCTTGTTTTTCTTGTTGTTGCGGCACGCATCTACGATCCCATAATGGCGGCTTTTGATAACTTTGCGGCACTCATATACCTGAACGTGCGTATAGAACGGATGAAAGAGATAGATGAAATGCCAAGACAAGGGGGGACAATCGAATTCTCCCCTAATAATTATGACATCGAATTTAATAAGGTCGACTTTTCCTATCAGGACGGTGTGCAGACATTAAATAATGTAAGCTTTACGGCTAAACAGGGTGAAGTTACTGCGCTTGTAGGACCTTCCGGTGGAGGAAAGACCACTGCAGCAAAGCTGTCTGCACGCTTTTGGGATATTGATAAAGGCCTTATTACTCTGGGAGGAGAAGATATTTCTCTGGTTGATCCTGAAACTCTTCTACATAATTTTTCCATAGTTTTTCAGGATGTTACCCTGTTTAACTCAAGTGTTATGGATAATATTCGTCTAGGTAAGAAAGACGCCTCCGACGACGAAGTAAAAACGGCGGCGTATCTGGCGCAATGTGACGAGTTTATAAAAAAACTTCCGCAAGGATATAATACTCGGATAGGGGAAAACGGAGAAAAACTTTCGGGAGGCGAAAGACAGCGTATATCAATAGCCAGAGCAATGCTGAAAGATGCGCCTATTATCCTTCTGGATGAGGCCACAGCGTCACTTGATGCGGAAAATGAGAGTAAAATTCAAGGAGCACTTAGCGAACTTATAAAAAACAAGACTGTTCTAATTATTGCCCACCGCATGAGAACTGTTTCCGGAGCTGATAAAATTGTTGTTATTAAAGACGGTACTATAGCAGAAACAGGTACACCTTTTGAACTAAAAGAGCAACAGGGGATCTTTGCCTCGATGTTAAAAACGCAATACGAAGCTGTTATGTAGTATCAAGCGATAAATATCCGGGTTTGATCTGGCTTATATATGCAAACAACCCGTCATTCCCGGCATAGCCTGGAGCTACGTTTTGTGGGGGGGAGTAATCAAGCCCGATGTTTACAGGAGAAGGAACAACATGAAGAAGACATTATTAGCATTAATTATAACGGCAATATGCTTTACTTCGCTTTTTGTGGGCGGACAGCAGGAAGAAGCTATTGTTTTTGAGCAAGAGGAGATTTCTTCTCCTGCAACTGGAGATTTTAAGCCAATAACAATTACCGATAGTAACGGAAGAGAGGTCATCTTTCATGAACAAGTTGAAACAATCATAACTCTAATGCCCTCAACCAACGAAGTTCTTAAGATTTTGAACTGTTGGGATAAAGTTATAGGTAGGGGGCAATGGACTACGAATATAGTGTTTTTTCCGAACTTAGATAAAGTTCCTGTTATCTCTGGTGGAACTAATACAGCTTTGAATTATGAAAAGATATTGGAATTGAACCCTGATCTCTTTTTATTATCAAAAAATCCCGGTATAGATGAGAATGCCATTGTTGCAAAACTATCTCCCTATATGAATGTAATGGTTGTTGATCTTGGGGATTTAGCAATACTTAATGAAAACGTTAGAACTCTTGGCAAGATACTTGGTCGAGAAGATGAAGCCGATGGTTTTATGCAGTTTAACGATTCGATCCTTAATCTAATAAAAAACAGAATAAAAAATATCAGAGAAGAAGAGAAACCAAAGATTTTTCTTAAATGCGAAGGCTATACGGCTGATCAGCTCTGTACCCTGACAAATAGTTCATCACAAGCGATATCACAAGCTGTCATGACAGGGGGTGTTAATCTGGCTGCTGATTTACCAGGAACCTGGGTTTCGGATGTTGACCAGGAATGGTTGATGTCACAAAATCCTGATGTCATAATAGCTCCGTTTTGGGAAGGACTTGTTCCAGGGGTTTGGGGATTTGATGTTACCTCCACGGCTATTGCTTCGGAAGCGCAGGAAGTAATAATGGCAATGAATGTATTTAAAAACAGTAATGCTGTAAAGAATAATAGGGTGTATCTATATGACTCAAAAGTGGGGATGTCTCCAGCCGCAGCAATCCCAATGCTTTATGTTTCAAAATGGCTTCATCCCGAACTTTTTGTTGACATAGATCCGCAAGAATACCATCAGGAATATCTTAACAATATTCTTGGTATAGATATTGATTTGTCAAAAAATGGAACATTCTTTTATCCGGATTTTGAATAAGAAAATCGCTACTTGTAAATTTAAAAAAACTAATTAGTTGCCTAGACGGGGCATTGGGGTTTGATTGGAACGGAAAAACCTTCCGGAGGGCAATTAGATAGTCGCAAGGTTAGTGCTAGCTAATATTATTTGATAATCATAACAGGAGTTTTATAATGGAAAAAGATAAAGAAAAAAATACGATACTAAATGGCAATATGTGGTCAGTTATGGTGAATCTTTCCTGGCCGGCTGTTGTAGCTATGGTACTATACGGACTTAATACCGT
>JADGDJ010000321.1 GCA_016744925.1 Spirochaetaceae bacterium | reverse complement strand
GGAAGCAAACTGTTCAACTATTTGACGTCCTATCCCGCGACCTCCACCAGTCACTACGCACACTAACCCTTTAACACTCATTGTATTCCCCTTTCCCCTCTGGTTTTGCATCAGAGGATAAATATTATTCTTAGTAAAATGAAAGGCGAATCACCTCTCATTTATTTCATCCTAACATGTTTATTCAGTATGTAAAGGGAAAACAAAAAAATTATCAGCTGCACTCATAGAAGCAATAGAAGGTATCCTCTATAATGCATCCATGAAACAATATGACACATACTTATTCGATGTAGACGGAACTCTTCTCGATACAACAGAACTGATCTATCAGAGTTTTCTCAACACCTGCCGGACATACGGAAATTTTGATGTTTCCCGAGAAGAAGTTTATAAACATATAGGGATTCCTCTATGGTCCCAATTAGAATTATACCTGGGTAAACAAAGTCCTGAAGAATTCCAAAAAATACTTCAAACACACTCAAGTTATCAGAAACAGATTTACACTGAGACTCTCAAAGCCTTTGAAGGGGTTGCTGAAGGACTGAAAGAACTGAAGAAACGGGGAGTCAAACTGGGAATAGTATCATCTAGGACAAGAGATTCACTGGACCGATATATGAAATATGTCAATCTATTCGATTATTTTACAGTCATATCCACACCTGAAGTGACAGATAATCATAAACCCCACCCTGATCCTGTACTATGGGCTCTGGATCAACTGAAATCCGATAAGGAAAGCACAATTTTTGTGGGAGACGCCGTATTTGATATAGAAAGCGGCAATTCAGCCGGCACAGACACGGCATTCGTCACTTGGGGTCACAACTCAGAGGAGCATGTTGGGGGAAATCCCACATACATTATAAACAGGTTTGAAGAATTGCTTGATCCCCTTTCTCCTATGCCATATGATTTAAAATTGTAAGCAGATCATCTCAAGGAGAATCCATTGTCAAACCAGGAATACAAGAACTCATGGCGAGAACTCTATAAGAGTGCCCCGACCCAATTAAAAAAAATGTCAGAAACAAAGGGGCTTATAAGCGCCTTTAATGCCAATATCGATGCTGTGATAAAAGTGTCGGGGAAAAACATTGAAAAGATTCTCAACGCAGATTCATTTGATAGTTCAATACTGGATAAGGGCGGTCCCACCAGCATTAACAGCAAAGAGGATGCCTTGCGCGGAATTACTAAATGTTTTGCCGGAGGCATAGCAGAAGAGTGGCTCATAGGAAATGAAGATGTATATCACTGGTTAAATGAGCATATTGGTTTCGATCAACTTCAGATGGGTGGCCAGGGGGGCATTGTCGCCAACGCAATGGCTGTCTGCGGAGTCAATCCCGTATATGTTCACTGCGCCTCTCTCCCGGAACAACAGGCGAAACTTTTCCTGGATCTTCCCAATCTACTCTCTGTAGACGACAAGGGAGAATTAAAAAAAGCCTTTGATATCTCCCGATCGGAAATACCCCTCATCCACTGGATTATCGAATTCAATAAAGGTGATACATTCAATTACAACGGCAAAAGCATAACTTGTCCCAAATCTAACAGATTCATCGCCACTTTCGATCCCCTCAACTTCAAACTGGCCATAGACAAACCCTTTGCGGAAAAATTCAACCATGGAAGGGCTCCCTTCGAATATATAATACTCGCAGGGTATCAAATGCTTCAGGAAACTCTGACAGATGGCTTGAAAGGTGTGGATAGAATTGATGAATCGTTAAAAATTGTTGAAAAATGGCTCACAGCTACGCCCGATCATATTCTGCATTTTGAAGTGGCCTCAACACAGGACAGAGTCATAAGGAAGTATCTACTCGATAAGCTGGCAGTTATTTCTGACAGTATCGGTTTCAACGAAAGAGAACTGATCGATATGCTTGAAGTAATAGGCGAAGAGGAACTTGCCGCTCTTTGTGACAGTGATACAAGCAGCGCCAACCTCTTCAAGGGGATGCTTAAGGTCAGAGAATACACCAAATGCCCCCGACTTCAACTCCATATGTTTGGATTGTATATCACGCTTCAGAATAAGGGATTCAAAATTTCTCCTGAAAAGAACAGAAACGGTATGCAGCTCGCTGCTGTAGTTGCTGCCGCCAAGGCCGGTACCGGAGCCATCCATGATAAAGATGTTCTTCTCTGGGCTGCGGACAAAGAGGTCTCTAATGCGGGGCTGACAGAACTTAAGAAACTTTCAGAAGAGGTGGAAAGTGAGATTTCACACAATAAACTTATGGAACTGGGGATTTTCACAAACGATGAAATAGAAATCATTGCAGTTCCGACGATTATCATTGACAACCCCGTCACTCTTGTCGGTATGGGAGATACTATATCCTCTATATCACTAGTCGGAGCGAGATAATTCTTAAAACAATCTGCTGCATTCTGACATGAACCCCTTTTGCTGGACTAAAATCCAACGAAAGGGGTTTTTTATGAAATTCACAGAAAAAGAAGTCATTGATGCAGTCAAATGCGTAATTACTGGAAAGTATTCGGTATTTATAAATCTGATTTTTTCAGCAATTGACACAGTATGTGATATTGCGTTAACCTATATATAAATTATGGTTAACAAAAAAACAAATACAAAAAAATATATACTGGACTTACTTCGAGAAAATTCCGGAACTGTTTCCGGTCAGGAAATATCCGATAACCTTCAGATTTCCCGGGTAGCCCTTTGGAAGCAGATAAAATCCTTAAGGGAATTGGGTTATGATATAGAAGGGAGATCGACGGGTTATATATTGAGAGAAGCCAGTGACACAGATCATTTATACTCCTGGGAATTTGATTCGGAACAGACAGATTTTCACACGTATAAGCAATTGACTTCAACTATGGATATCGCCCGTATTAATGCTGAAAAGGGATGCAGAAGTTACTCAACATACATAGCGGAAAAACAGATAGACGGAAGAGATCGCAATGGAAGCAAGTGGATTTCCAATGAAGGAGGGCTCTACTTCACAACAGTCATCCGACCGAATACCCCCCCCGCTTACTGCTATCTCCACACATTGGCGGCGACAGCGGTAATCTGCGAAGTGCTTCAGGAGCTCTACAATATAAAAGCTCAGGCACAGTGGCCCAACGACGTACTTATCGATGATAAGAAGATCTCAGGTGTTTTGGCAGAAATGCATACGACAGGGAATTCTGTAAACTGGTTAAATCTCGGTGTAGGAATCAATGTAAACAATAGAACTGATCTTGATCGGAGCTGCAGCCTCGAAGAGAAAAGCGGTTTTAAGCAGGATCGCAGGAAACTTATCAGTGCATTCCAGAAGAGATTCAAGTCTATTCTATCTGATAATACTACAGCGGAAATACGAAACTACTGGAAAAGATACAGTGGAACCATCGATAGAAATATTGCTTTAAAATCTTCAACGGGAAGACTTTTGAAAGGCAAGGCGGAAAATATTGATGAGTCGGGAGCTTTGCTCATACGCAATGGAAAAAATGAAATTGAACAGGCTCTATTCGGAGACCTTTATATAAAATGAATAATAAATATGGAGAATAATACTATGGAAACAACATCTTTGAGATACATGGTCCTGGCGGCACTCTTTGCGGCTCTGACATCGGTAGGGGCGTATATAGCGATCCCCATTGGTCCAGTCCCTATAGTCCTTTCCAATCTGTTCGTACTTATTGCCGGACTCTTACTAGGTAAAAAATGGGCCCCAGCAAGCATGGGTATCTACCTCTTTCTGGGAGCTATCGGCCTCCCCGTCTTTGCACAGGGAGCGTCAGGACCAGCCGTTTTGATCGGACCGACCGGAGGATTTCTCTTCGGTTACGTTCTGGCAAGCTTTGTCATTGCTTTTATCAGTTCGAGAGGAGAAAGCGCCCTGTGGAAAGATGCCATTGCCGTATTATGCGGAATCGCTCTTATATATCTTCTGGGAGTACCCTGGTTGAAATTCAAATTATCCCTTGAATGGGGGAGATCCTTCACCCTTGGTATGCAGCCTTTTATACTGGGAGACCTCCTGAAAGGGGTAGCCGCAATTATTCTGGTCAAATTTTTAAGACCGCAGCTCAATGACAGATAAAAAGCCGATTATTACAGTGTCCAATTTAAGCCGCCGATTTTCCAACGGA
>JADGDJ010000060.1 GCA_016744925.1 Spirochaetaceae bacterium | reverse complement strand
ATCAACGAGCATAGGGAGGAATTTTTCTGATATGGATTTGTGTATCAGTACTTTTTCACAGGAATTGCAGACTCCCGGCCTCTGAACTTTGGCATTTTCTATAATTTGTAGTGCTTTTTTTAGATCAGCACTTTCATCAACAAAGATATGGCAATTACCTACACCTGTTTCAATAGAAGGAACTTTAGCATTTTCTGTAACATATTTGATGAGACCGGCGCCCCCTCTGGGTATGACCAAATCGAGGTATTCTGTCATATTCAACAATTCACCAACAAGCTTTCTGTCGGTATCTTCTATCAATTCAATCACATCTGCCGATACAGGTCCTGCATCTAATCCAGCTTTAACGGCTTTAACCAGCGCCAGATTAGAGTTGATCGCCGATGAACTACCCCTGAGCAGTATAGAATTCCCACTCTTAAGAGCGAGAGTAAAAGCATCAATAGTCACATTGGGTCTGGATTCATAAATAATACTGATGACCCCCAATGGCACAGACATTTTACTAACAGTAATACCATTTTCAAGTGTCCATACATCACGACTATTCCAGACAGGATCTTTTAAAGAAATAACTTTATCTATACCGTCGATCATCTGGTCTATTCGAGTTGTCGTAAGCCTGAGTCTGTCTATCAGGCTATCTTTCATACCTGATTTTTCCGCTATGCTTATATCAACAGCATTAGCTTTTAATATTTCCTCTTCATGCTTTTTTAAATATTCCGCGACGATCGAAAGAGACCTGTTTTTTGCTGCAGTCCCCAAAGATCCCAGATCAACTGAAGCTTCTTTAAGACTTTTGCACTGTTCAAGTAAAGTTTTCATAATCTCTCCTGTTCCGTTCTGTAGATACAAAAAAAGTATTAGGGAATAATATCAAAAATAAAATTTGTTTACCAGAGGTCTATACATAAGTTTTCACTGTACAAAAATCTTAAAATTGAGTAATTTGTCTATTAGGTTTTCCAATGGAAACCCCAATCTGATTCCTTTGTAGAAGATTCAGGTTATCAATCGACTAAGGATTCAGTTTTTAATGAAAACAGTTCTCGTTTTTGGAACTTTTGATGTTATTCATCCCGGACATAAATATTTTCTGGAGCAATCCGCACAATATGGCGAAAGAGTTGTTGCCGTAGTAGCCAGGGACGAATTTGTCAACAGAACAAAGAGGAAAACACCTGTTCACAATCAAAACGAACGGATTGAACATATTAAAAAAAGCGGTCTGGTCACTGATGCCTGCCTGTCAGATATAGTTACAGGAACATTTCAAGTAGTTGCTGAAATAGATCCCCATATCGTTTGTTTCGGTCACGATCAGATTAAGCTGGTTGAGTCCTTCCGAATCTGGCTGAAAGAGAACAAAAAAGATATTGAGATCATAATGATTGATTCCTACAAAAGAGATCAATACAGCTCTACAGTTCGTAACAAAAACCACTATTGAATTTATTAGGAGATGAACATGGCACAAATGAGTAAAAAAGCAATTATCATTATTGCAGCTGTTGCCGTTCTGGTTATTGCCGGATGCATAACAGCATATTTTTTCACAAGAGATCTCGGTGCAGTCGCAGTTGTCAACGGAGTGAAAATAACAAAAATAAAATTAGAAGAACAGATGGAAGATGCTATTGCGCAATACGAAGCGCAGGGAATGATCCTAGAGCCGGATCAGATTGCCGAAGTTCGCTCCACAATGGTCGATAAACTGGTTACAAGGGAAGTTTTGTTGCAGGTGTCAGAATCCTATGAGCCTACTGCAGAAGAATTGGAAACCCAAATAGCCTCTTTTAAGGATCGATTTGATAGTGAAGAAGCTTTTACTGAAGCGCTCACCATGCAAGGATACGATATGGTGAGATTTACCAAAGTTATTGGTGAAGATCTTAGAATTCAGAAGATGATTGAAGACCGGGTCCCGGAAGAAACTATAGTTACAGATGATGACATGATGGCTTTTTACAATGAAAATCCCTCTTATTTCACTCAGCCGGAAAGAGTCCATGCCAGTCATATTCTTGTCAACATGGAAAATACAGCTACAGATGAAGAAAAAGCTCTGGCGCTGAAAAAAATTAAAGAAATTGAACAGGAATTGAAATACGGTGCTGATTTTGCAGAGCTCGCTAAATTAAAATCCGAAGGTCCCAGCGGTCCAAATGGTGGTGATCTAGGGGAATTTACAAGAGGCCAGATGGTCGGTGAATTCGAAACTATAGCCTTTGCACTCCCTGAAGGAAAAATCAGTGGCATTGTGGAAACTCAATTCGGCTACCATATAATCAAACTTCACACACGATATCCTGAATCTTCAGTTCCCTTTGAAGAAGTAAAAGCAGAGATAAACAAATATCTCTTCGATGAAAAAAGTTCAAACAAACTAAACGATTTTCTCGAAAGTTTAAAAGAAGAAGCTAATATAAGAATCCCGGAATATAAACCGGAATCTTTAACGGAGACTCCTGAACAGGCTTAATAAGTTATGTAATTAAAAAAGGGGACTTCGCTGAAGTCCCCTTTTTTATGGATAGAGATCCTGATGGCTTTCTGCATCACGCATAATGTGTTCCCACTTCCTCAAATCTTTTTCCAACCATTTTCTTTCTAGAATTTCACTTATTCTATCAGAAATTAGTTTTAAGACCTGGTTTGTTTCTTTGGGAAGTTTATTGGATGAAACTTTATTTTCTTCATCAAAAAAGATTTCAAAAACCCCAATGGGAGAATTGTTTTCTTTAATTTTAAAAGTCTTTGAAAAATTCGTTTCGCTAAAGTTCACACTCATAAATGCTTTATTGCCCACGATTATGCGGGCGCAACTTATATTGACATGTGACAAATAGAAGGGAACCAGATCAATTATTTTTTTTAAATAACCTTCAGCTGTCAGTTCCTTTTTTCTGGCAATAGCGGATATTTCTATATAACAATTCAGTTCTCGAGCTCTGTTTTCGAGCTCTATTTCAACTTTTTTTCTATGTGTGATGTCTCTTGAAATTCCAAAAATCCCTATAATTTTTTTATTTTTATCATAAAAAGGCATTTTTGTAGAGGCCACCCACCGAATTGTTCCATCTTTCCATACTTCCTTTTCAACAAAATTTTTTTTACCCATGCCAGTTTCCATAATTTTTTTTTCTTCCCTAAAAGCAGCACTGGCATGCTCTTCAGCAAAAAAATCAAAATCTGTTTTCCCAATTCCCTCTTCCACTTTTTTGAGATTGAAAATCTTAAGCAGAGGTTTGTTTATCAGCAAAAATCTTGATTTTTTATCTTTGAGATACATATGATCGGGAAATGTATTGAGAATTGTACTGAGTAAATGTTCAACAAAGGTACTATCTGCACCTTCATCCTTAATTTTTTTAAGAAGATCCGAATCGATTTCCTGATCCATTATTCAACTCCATTTTACCTATTAATGACTTAAGTATAAGGTGGTGAAATATTTTACGCAAAAAATCAGGACTTTTTACTGTGAGACCCCATGATTCTTGCAATAACACTTAAAGAATCGGAGTATTCAAAAATTAGTTTCAGGATAACAAGAAGCGGGACAGAGAGCAACATTCCCGGTATCCCCCAGATAATACCCCAGAAGACTAGACCGAATATAACTGTTACGGTGTTGAGTCTTAGGCGGTCACCCATTATTTTAGGCTCGATAAAGTTCCCTATGGTCATTTGAAGCACAAGAAGTATTATGAGGATAATAATTGAGCGCTGAAAAGTGTCAAATTGAATTATTGCCATTAATACTGGAGGTATAGTTGCTATTATTGAACCTATGGAAGGTATGAAATTCAGCAAAAAAGTCAAAAAACCAAAAAAGATAGCAAATTTTAGTCCAAAGAACATGCAGACTAAAGCTGCGATAGTACCTGTAGTGGCACTGACAATCACTTTGATAGTCATATAGGTGGAAACTGATCTCTGCAGGCTGGCAATTTCATCGATAAAGCGCTGATCGTCTCTTACAACATAGCTGATGTATTCTTTATAATTGGTCATACTTCCCAAAAGTATAACAAAATATAAGGCAAACATAAAAAATGATTTACCAAAGTTCCCAAGGCCTGTGGCAAAAGAGCTGAGAGCCTTAGTCAAACTTTCACTATTGATAAAACCTACTAAGTATTCAGTTATATTATCCAGATTCAATCTGGAGTGGGATAATGTATCAATTTTGGCAATAAGAACTTCAACTTTTTTTATGAATTGAGTGACAAGGAAGTCTGACTGGGAAGTAAAATTCCCGATTGTATCTATAAATATATTGATGACAGAAAGTATTATGAGGATTGTCATCGTAGCAATAATCGGGACGATGACAGCTGTGGGGAATTTATATTTCCGCAGAAAAAGCATAAGAGGCTGATACATAATAACAACAAGCATAGCAAATACAAGAGGCAGTATAAGAGATGAAAGAATATTTAATAAATAGAAAGCCAGTATAAATAATAATACCAGCAGTATATTCCTAATGGATCGTAACATGGTTCTCCCTATAAGTCTTGATTTTCATCAAGTTCAGTTAGTTCATTTTCTATTTTATTGATATTGGCGATTGCATCCAGAACAGCAAGTGAACGTTTCAAATATAATTCTGATTCATCCTTTTTCCCCATTTTCTTTGCAATAAGAGAAAGAGCTTCCAGGTCTGCTGCTATTCCTGGAGAATACTCTATCATTTTATCATATTCTAGAGCTTTCTGAGCATATTCGAAAGCCTCGGGATATTTTTTCTGTAAAGAATTAATTGAAGACATCATGTAATAATCTTCAGCAAGAGCCCTATAGGCATTGTTTTTTTGATTATATGAAAGGCTACTGCTTAAATAGCTTAAAGCTTCATCGTATTGTCCCTTTTTTCTCAGAACGAGACTCATTGTATGAGCCAGATATGCACTCTCTTCATTTTTTATACCATCAATATTTACAAGCATTACTTGAAGAATCTCATAAGCTTTATCGATCTCAGCATTTTTGATATAAAAATCAGCTATATTACCTTTAGTACGCATAAGGAGAAGCTCATTGTTCAACCTTTCAACAATAAGCAGAGCTTTGGAAAACAGATTGAATGCTTCTTCATTTTTTGATTCTGATAATTTTGTTTTTCCCATTGAGTTGAGAGTCAAAACAATGCCCTCTTCATAATCAATTGATGCATTGAGTTCATAAGCAAGTTCAAAAAGATCGAGAGCCTGAGCAAAGCGACCGGAGTTGAATTGTGTTATTCCATCCTGCTGATAACCTGCAGCTTTGTTTCTCCTGTCGAGTGTTCTCGTCTCCTTCCTTCCCGGCAAAGAGGAACAGGACGTAATGCTTAAAAAAATCAATACAAATAAGATATAAGGCTTAAACAATAATTTCATTAAAACTCACCATCCCTGAATGAAGATGAAACAGAATCCTGCTGTTTTTCCTCTTCGATACCTCCGCGGAGAAGAGGATTATTTTTTATCCCCTGCAGCACTTTTTCTGCTTCTTCAATAGCCGAACCTGTACCCTCCACGAGTGCAGTGATCTCGGGACTCATTCCGTTAAAATATTCTGTTAACTCTCTCACCTGTATCATGCTTTTATGTATCTCATCGAGTATACCGAAAACCTCATTGAACAGTTGCCGGTCATCATTTAACACTAAGGCTATGGAGCTCTCAGGATCGAGAACCTGGGTTAATATATCTTCAATGGACTCTAATCCCGATGCTAGAGTGGCGAAGGAACCTGTTATTTCGTTCACATCCGCCAGAGAATGATTAACTTTTGGTAGAGTATTGAGATTGATCGATTCCATAGAAGAGGTTAATTCCGGAACCAGTGACTCAATGTCCATCAGGATATTACCAATCGGTCCGGGATTATATCCGAGAAGTGTTTCGTCGAGAGTGATCAGTGCACTATTGAGTGATAGAATCATTTCATCAGCATCATTGATAATTTTTACTATCATATCTCCCGAATTATCTTTGTCGACCTTACCCTCTTTAATCAACTGTCTTGCTTCAATCCTATCTGTGGAATATATAACAGCTCCTTCATCAAGATTGTTCCCTTTTTCTAATCCGGGATAAAAAACAATCTGAGCGCCCAGTCCGAGAGGATTGGCCTGCAGTTCGATCACAGAGTTTTCAACAACGCGGTTTATATATTCTTCATAAATAAAAAAAGTGACATCCACAAGGTTTTCTTCATTGAGTTCAATAGTTTTCAGCTCTCCGATTTTAAAACCTCTCAAAGTGATGGACATGCCCGCTCTTAGACCTGTTGCTGAATTAAAATCACTATTGTAGATGAAGTCATCTCTCAGCCATCTTTTATTAATACCGATCAGTATGAGAGCAACACAAACAAGTACAACCGAAGTGAGGACAAAAAGTCCTACAATCTGATCGGCAAAACGAAATTTGAATTTCAATCCTAAACCTGCCCTTTAATCTCTTCAATAATATTCTTAATATCGGCATTCTCAGAGCCTACGATATCATCGAAACTACCCGATTTAACAATTTTTCCATTATCAATCAATATGATATTATCGGCAATAGATTTTGCCAAGCGGAAATCATGTGTTACTGTAATTATAGTTTTTTTCCTGGATTTCAGCTCTTTAATTATTGAATTCATGCGGGAAATATTTTTCTTATCAACCGAAGTCGTAGGCTCATCAATGAAAAGAATATCCGGATCAGTCATGAGCGCCCTGAGAAAGGATATGATTTTTTTTTCTCCAGCGGAAATAGTAGAGGGCCTGACCTGCAAGTTATCTCTGAATTTAAACATCTCTACAGCGGAGTTAATACGCTCATCAATCAGGCTTTTCTTCATTTCCGGGTTTAATATTCTCAGAGGGATTGAAAGATTATTGTATATGGTCTGATTGGCCCAGAGTGCGGCATCCTGAAATATAAAACCCGATTGAGCCTGCATACCAAAAAAATCTCTTTCATCCATTTTACCAATGTTCCTTTCATCAAAAAGAACTGAGCCATCAATTATGGTAATGAGTCCCGCCATCGACTTGAGTAAAGTTGATTTACCACTTCCCGAACGTCCGAAAATTACCGTAGAGGATTCTGATTTTATCTCTAGATTAATACTGTCGAGGACAGTTTCCCCTTCCAGAGTAAGGTTGACGTCTATTAGCTTAAGTGATTTCAGATCAGACTCCTACAGACGTGATATTATAGTTATAACAGCATCGGCGATGATTATATATGTCACACAGTGGCTTATTGATTTAATGGTAGCCCCGGGGACTTCTGTTATAGCCCTGTTTACTCCAAAACCATGAAATGTCGATATGACCGCAATAAAATATCCGAAAACAAAACTTTTAAGAAAAGAGATAAATATATCCCACGCTGTCAGAATCTGAAGTAGATTCTGCAGATACTCTTTGAGGGGAATTGGATTGAGCATTGAAGTAACCACAAAAGATCCAAAAAGACCGAAAATAATGAAATAGACATTGAGAAGAAGCATTGATCCGATGACACCTAAAAGTCTGGGAACTGCCAGATAGGTAACAGGATTAATTCCGACGGATTCATAAGCTTCAATTTCATGAGATACAACCATATTACCCAATTCGGTTGTTATAGCTGTTCCTGAACGGGATGCGATTATAAAAGCTGTTATAACCGGTCCCAATTCGCGGACAATAATTAAAACCAGAATGTTATAGAGCATTTCGCCCTGACCGAATTGTGGAAGAATAGCCACCCCCTGAACAATGAGAACTGCACCGATACCTAGTGAAATGAGGGTGACAATGGGAAGAGCTTCCACACCCGTAAAGAGTAGCTGCATAATGAAAACTTTTCGATCCATTTTTCTTGTGAGAAGATAGGTAATTGTCTTTCTGGTCAGATAGTAAAAATAACCGGCCATATACGAAATATTTTTTATGCGAAGGATGACCATTCTTCCCGTAGCTTTTATCATATTTTTAATGATAAAACCGTTACCCCCACCGACACAAGCGATTCAAAATAAAAAGATTTTTTTTTATGGACTTCTGCCCATACCGTTTTTCTGTCGATTATTATTCAGCTTACTGGAAGGAACAAATTTAAACGGCTGGAACACAATTAGAAAATGATGCATTATATGAATATCTTAGAACTTTGCAGTCTCCAGTTTTTCTCCACGGAATTAATGTGCAAATCATTGGATTACTGAGGAGCTGACTTGACCGGAGACAAACATCATTGTAAATTACGATAAACGAAATTGAAGGATTATTCACAATGGCTAAACAACCTAAAATGCCCAACATGGAAGTGCAGAAGGAAATACAGAAATCTCAGGAAAAGATTTTACGGGCTTATAAAAAACGTCTGACACAAAAAGATCTAAAAAATCTTAATGATTTCATCACATCTGGTCTTGCTCCCGGATCAAAAGAATTTCAGAAATTGAGACCGGCTTTAAAAGAAGTGATAATAAAGCTCAATGTTTCCGGTCTGGAAATAATGCAGAGAACTACAAAAAACCCCTTTCAGAAAATTCGATTTGCCATTGCAAAATCGGCAACTAAAAGAATCCCTGTTATGGATAAAAAGAAAAAAACGAAGAAAACTAAAAAAACCAAAAAAAAATGATACATAAAAAAACGGAAGAATCACTTCCGTTTTTTTTATTTACGGTCAATGATTGATGTATGACTGATTTCCGCAAAAATGTAAAAAAAATAATCGAAAACATCCCATATGGAAAAGTTATCTCATATGGACAAGTCGCGGCTCTGGCGGGAAACTACAGAGCAGCAAGACAGGTTTCCAGAATTTTGAAACAAAATGAAAGTGAAACACTTCCCTGGCACAGAGTGATAAACAGTCGTGGAGCTATCTCCCTGCCCGAACACATGGGGGGCCT
Organism: Spirochaetaceae bacterium; assembly: GCA_016744925.1. GTDB lineage: Bacteria > Spirochaetota > Spirochaetia > DSM-2461 > DSM-2461 > Spirochaeta_F. The sequence continues at coordinate 11,666 of JADGDJ010000060.1, read as the reverse complement.
TATTCAAAAAGGGCTTCTCGAGCAGGAAGGGGTGAAATTTAAAAAAAATGGAACCGTAGAAAAAATATTTTTCTGGAACGGTTCCGTTTAATTAATATTATGATAATGAGTGATTATTTTTTAGTGTATTTACCGCGTTTTCTCTCAGAGTGATAAAAATGCCCGCCTTGTCTGCTTCCAGCTCCTCGGGATTTATTATCCTGATCTCCACGATAACCACCGCCACCGCGATTTCCACCTCCGCGATTTCCACCTCCGCGATAACCGCCACCACCACTGCCGCCGCCATGACCTCTGCTTTCTGAAGGTTTTGCCTTCTCAACCATAGGTCGTTGACCTCTACCGGCTTTTCTGAATACATCGATAATATGCTCGGCATCTTCAAAAGAAACAGTAATAAAAGAAAACATTTCAAAAACCTGAGCATCATCAATGCGGGAATCAGGTATACCAGTTTTCTCTTTTATGAGAGAAACGACATCTCTGGCACCCATATTATCTTTGCGGCCCTTAGCCACAAATAATCTGGTTCGACTGCCATTTGATTTCATGTTGATATTTTTGATCTCTTTGTACTGGGATTCATCAAGATCCTGTTTAAATGAATACTTGAGAAGTGAAGCAATCACCTGTTTAGGATCGGCCTGCTCCAGAAGTGTTTCCGCCATAGAACCATAGTGTTCATTGGTTTTATCGAGATTCCCCTGAATAGTCTCAGTCAGCTCACTGATAATTCTCTCTCTTTTTATATCAATAACATCTTTAACTTCGGGAAGAGTTTTTTTCTTAATATCAGTATTCGCCATTCTCTTTATACGAATCATCATTCTGTATTCGGAGTGAGTGACAAAAGTAATTGCTGTCCCTTCCTGTCCTGCACGACCGGTTCTACCAATTCGATGCACATAAGATTCGGGATCCTGAGGAAGAGAATAGTTTATTACATGAGTTAGGTTCGTGACATCTATACCTCTGGCGGCAACATCTGTTGCAACCAGGATATTGATTTTTTTATCTTTAAACTGAGCGAGAATCCTTTCTCTCATGTTTTGAGAAATATCACCGTGAAGGGCTGCCGCAGTATAACCGCGGTTAATAAGTCTCTCTGAAACTTCATCAGATTTTACTTTTGTTCTACAGAAAACAATTCCGTAAAAAGCATCTTCAATATCCACAATTCGACAGAGCGCTTCAAACTTATCCCGTTCTGAAAGTTCATAATAGATCTGCTCGGTAAGATTAGTGGTCAGCTGTTCTTTTTTAACAGCGAGGACTTCGTAATCACCCATATATTTATGAGCAATATTGAGGATTGCTTTCGGCATTGTCGCTGAAAAAAGGACCATTCTCTTCTCTTCGTTTACACTTTCAAGAATTTTTTCAATATCTTCAACAAAACCCATATTGAGCATTTCATCTGCTTCATCGAGTATGAGATGTGAGAGATGTGAGAGATCCAGGCTCCCTTTATCAATGTGATCCTGAATACGACCGGGAGTACCGACAATTATATCCACACCCCTCTTCAATCTTCTAAACTGCTCACCATAGGACTGCCCACCGTATATGGGAGCGATCTGCAACCTCTTATTTCCTTTAAGAGAATTGATCTCTTCACAGACCTGTACGGCAAGCTCTCTTGTGGGAGCCAGAATCAATGCCTGAACATGTCCGGCATTCGCTTTTAACTTATCGATCAGAGGTAGTCCGAAAGCAGCTGTTTTTCCTGTACCTGTTTGTGCCTGGCCAATAATATTCTTTTCACCTGTTAAAAGGTATGGTATAGTTTTAGCCTGGATGGGGGACGGTTCTTCAAATCCCTTCTTTTTGATACCTGCAAGAGTTTCCTCGGAAAGTCCCAGATCATCAAATGTAATTTTTTCTTCCATTTATATTCCTTAAGTTATTTAACTAACATCAATTACTATTTCAATTAACAAACTATTAACTATATACATTATTTAAACTTATGAGAAGCATACATTCAAACAATGAGAAACATTTCCCTTCTCCATTGACTTTTTCCCTTCTGAAGGATATATTTTTGTGAATTCTTAAAAATTATTATTATTCGATAATTATTGAATCTAGGAGATAAATATGTCTAAAGCGCATAGAGGTGCAGGAATCAGAGATCAGGTTAAAAGTGGTCGCGGAGATTGTCCACTTTGTAAAAGATCTGCAATCAAAGTCGGTTACGAAAAAGACTTTGATGGCAAAAAAGTAAGTATCTGCAAACAGTGTAATTCCGCTGTTGCCAATGGTAAAATGAAAGAAGCAATCGCAGCTCTCTAATCATAATTACTTAATTCCAGATCCCTGCCTAACAGCAGGGTATTTTTTTTATAATACACTTTAGGGGACAGTTTTGACTTCATTGAGCATTCTGATATTGTTTTTCATCTTTTTCACTGTGGAATTTGTATTTTTCTATGTATTGAATCTTCTCAATATAAAAAATACAAAAAAGAACAGTAATCATATCCCGGACTTTATTTCTGAACACATAGAACTGGATAAGTATTCTAAAAGTGTGCGTTACAGCCTCAGAAAGGAATATTTTTCACTCTTAACAACAGGGATCAGTACGCTGGTCACAGCAGCTATCATTTTAAGTAGAGTCATCGTCTTGTTAGACAACTGGCTTTTTCTCTTTAACCTACACCCCTATATGCATGGTATACTATTCCTCCTCATACTCAGCGCTCTATCTTCATTGCTCACACTACCGGCTGCTTTATACTCTCAATTTGTTATAGAGGAGCAGTTTGGTTTTAACAAGATGACCGGTAGAACCTTTTTAATAGATTTGATAAAGAATACACTGCTCTCACTCATTCTTTTCATACCTCTTATGGCTGTTCTTTTTTTCTTTGTTGATAAGGCGGGAGATTTATGGTGGCTTTATGGTTTTATATTTTTTGCGTCTTTCCAGCTCATCATCTCAGTTCTCTACCCCTTGGTCATCGCACCCATATTCAATAAGTTTTCCGACCTGGAAGAGGGTCCTCTGAAAGATCGTTTAGTCTCTCTGGCTGAAAGAACTTCTTTCAAAGCTAAAGGGATTTACATCATGGACGGCAGCAAAAGGTCATCTCATTCTAACGCCTATTTTACAGGTTTTGGAAAATCGAGAAGAATTGTACTTTACGATACACTTGTTCATTCTCTATCTGAAGAAGAAATCGAAAGTGTTCTGGCACATGAAATAGGTCATTTCAAGAAAAAACACATTATTAAGAGCCTTATGACATCATTGATAATGGCTTTGGGTCTGTTTTATCTCTTATCAGTTCTGTCACAATACACTCCACTTTTCATGGCCTTTGGTTTCAATGAGATGTCTTTTCATGCACTGCTTGTGATACTCTCTTTCTGTCTCGGTCCTTTCACATTTTTCTTAAAACCTCTGTTTACAGTGAAATCCAGAAGGAATGAATATGAGGCTGATAGATTTGCCTCCGAGACTATGGGAAGTGCTGATCCGCTGAAAAGGGCATTGATAACCCTGGGAAAAGAGAACCTTTCAAACCTGACACCTCACCCTCTGTACAGTTTTTTTCACTATAGTCACCCTGTTCTTTCAGAAAGACTTCATGCTTTGGATATAGAGATGAAAAAGGATAAGTGAGAAGTAAAGTATAAAAAACGCAGAGATGTGATTATCACTTCTCTGCGTTAAGAGTATCAGATTTAAAAAGAAACATAAAAATCTATCTATGAATTCCCATCTCCGATCTTCTTCTTTATAGAGTAATTTTTCTGGATTCTATATAGTAGCGTTTTTCTTCCGCTTCACCGATGGAAAATGTTTTCCTGGGAAGAGCACCACCCGAAACGATCATATGAAAGAATTCAGACTTCTTTATTGCAGTGAGATACAAGCCCAAGTTCCCCTTTTTCCTTCCCAATTCAAAAAGAGCTTTATCTCCATGGATATAATCGATAGAAACGCTTTGATTCTCAACGAGGAAAGAGTCAAGAAATTTCTGCAAAACTTCAGAAGACAGTTTAGTATCAGGTTCACTTATTGAAATATATCCCCACTGATTTTCATAAACAAAACCGATTCTATGTTCAATACAATCTGCATTTATTGCTTTTTTCATCTCTTCTTCAGAGTTGACAGCAACAAAAGTCCCACCTGTTGCTGTTTTCAACGCAGCAAGAAAAGCGTCTTTGTCGAGATTAAAAAGAACACGATGTATCGGTTCAAAAACTATCCCCTCATTAAATATGTTTTCAACTTCCACAAGGGCGTATCTAGCGGGATGGTCCGAGGGAGCACCGCCTTTCTTTAACTCATTCCAAATTTCTTTGGCCGTAGCAAGAGAGTGATTTCCATCACCCACAGCGAAAAGCATATCATTTTTTTCAGCCAACTTTTCAAAAGCTGTGCAGATTTTTTCCAAAAATATTTCATCACTTATGAGTTCGCCGCGGACGTTTCCCCCATTCTGCATAAGTTCAAAGTTATATACTGATTCGAAGGTTTCTGTGTGTTTAAAAGCTTCTTCAATTATGGAATTCTCTCCATCGTTTATCAGAAGCAGTATGTGCGGTAAATCGAGAGTAGCGTTTTTTCGAATCTCTATCCGAGGAGGTAATCGGTCCATGACAGTCCCCTCAGTAGGACGGATCAGACTGTTTGTATCAACAGCAAAGCTATAATGCTCAAGATCAATGGCAATCATCAATCCTTTTCGAGAAGGGACATGAGGAGTGCTTCTATCAACAATGATAAAACCCGGTTTTAGCTTTTTGAATACATTCTGATCTATGTATTCATTCATTGTTGAATTGATCTTTTCAACTCTATGAGCTTTATCACCATCTTCCAGGAAACATTCCGGAAGAATCAGGTTTAATGTTGAAGGAGATTCTCCCACAATTTTTGCAGTTTCTATCCAATAATCTTTTTCTGATGAAAACTGATCACAGGCAACAACAGCCCATTTCTCCATATTCTCATTGGCGGGTAATAAAATTTCAGGGATTTTAATTCCCAACTTTTCAAATCGGGATTGTAATTTATTCATTATAAAAGCTCCTAAATACCGGAGTAGAAAGTTTCTCTACTCCGGACATCTATATATTTTTAAATTTGTTAATGATTAGTTTTTTGCTGCGAAACTCTTCATAAAAGAAGTCAATGTCTCAACACCTTCAACTGTCATTGAGTTGTAGATTGAAGCTCGGCAACCACCGACACTTCTGTGTCCTTTAAGACCGAACATCTGCAATGCCTCTGCTTCATTAATAAATTTCTTTTCCAGTTCTTCAGTCGGCATTCTAAAAACGACATTCATATCGGATCTGTAATTTTTATCGACAGGTGAAGTATAATAACCGTTACTGTTTTCAATGGTGCTGTATAGTAGATCAGATTTATTCTTATTGTGAGCTACCATGCCATCAAGCCCCCCATTAGCCAGCATCCTCTTAAGTACGAGGTTGATAACATATATTGGAAATACCGGAGGTGTGTTATAGAGAGAATTCGCCTTAGCATGAGTTTTGTAATTCATGTATGCAGGTAGTGAATCTGGACATTTCTCAACAAGATCATCTCTAATGATTACAACGGTTGCACCGGAAGGTCCGAGGTTCTTCTGCGCTCCGGCATAAATCATTCCGAACTTTTCAACAGGAACCGGTCGACTGAGAATATCACTGGACATATCACAGATTAATGGAACATTACCTGTTTCCGGCCAGTTCTTCCACTGAATCCCTCCGATTGTCTCATTGGATGTCATATGAAAATACTGAGATCCTTCATTGACTTTCAATGTAGTAGCGTCTGCCAGCGAACTGTATCCACCTTCCTTTCCGTCAAAAACTGTATTGACCGAACCGAACTTTTCAGCATCGGCAACAGCTTTATTTGACCAAGTTCCGGTCTTTGTGTAATCAGCAGTTTTTCCTCCGGCAAGAAAGTTCATGGGGATCATCGAGAACTGCATTGTTGCTCCGCCACCTAAAAAAAGAACTTTGTAGTTTTCGGGAATAGAAAACAATTCTTTCATCATATCAACTGCGCCATTGTGTACTTCGTCATAAGTTTTAGATCTATGACTGGTTTCCATTAGTGAAAGACCTGTACCCTGATAATCAACCATTTCATCAGCTACTTCCTGAAAAATTTCTACAGGAAGAACAGATGGTCCGGCATAAAAATTTGTCGCTCTGCTCATTTTTTTCTCTCCGTTCTATAATCCTAAATTCCATTAATACCAGAACTAAATGCTCATTGTATTAATGTGTATGTAAATATTAGCAATTTTAGGCATTTGTTTTCATAGAAAATATTTAAAATATTGATATAAATCTTTTAAATCTATAAAAAATGCCCAAACAAATATCATTCATTCATATTGTCATACAATAATACAAAGAATATTACACTGATAATCAATGCTAGTCAATTGTATTTAAAAGTGAAAGTCGAGACATATTACGGAATTGCTGTTATTGCGGATCTTATAAACAAAGGGTTTAAAACGGATGCTCACTTTCCGGCAGGCTTCGTCAAGATAATTGATATAATTCATACCTAATTCTGTATTCATTGAGCCCACAACGTCGACAAAATCAGATAGTTTTTTACTCTTCTGCTGGGATGCGTTGCTTTCATCAACCATATCTTTCATATTATCAAAAACCGTACCTTTACTGTATATAAGGATTTTTAGTCTATTTGAAGTTCCTATAGAAGTTGAATTGGGATTTCCGACAGTCCAGGCCAGAGTGAGGAATTCTTTCCTCTTTTCCATTTCCTGAAATAATTTATTGCGGGTGTCCGGATCAGTCATTAATTTTTGACGACTGATTGTCCCCTTATACACATCATCGACAAATCCCTGAAGATTGCTGTTTTCACCTGCTGTGAGCAGTTCCATTATAACAAGGGACAAATATTCGGCAATAGTCGATCGATTGAGATATAAATCTAGGATTTCTGAAAGTTGTTTGATAACATCTTTATAATTTTCATCATTTCGAAAGCGATGGAGAACGAACCAGCATACAGGTCTTATCCCATCGACAAAACGCTCGATTAAGAAAAGTTTTATCCGTTTCTCTTCATTGAGCAATTTATCATCGCTTTTAATATCCAGTGCAATGGAAGATGCAATCTCTTTTAAAATCTGTTTTTTTATATCTCCATCTTCAAGAATAGAGCTGAGATACGTTTCGTTAATAGAAGATTTTTCATCAATAATGCTTGAGGGGTTATTTCGGTTCCAGGTTTTCACAAGACTTGAATTTAAAATGATTTGAGAAACTTCATCATTAAATTGCCGGTAGAAATTCCCGTAAACGAGTATTTTGGTCAAATCGACCAGTTCAGATCTTCTCGATGTAAATTCAACCCGGTCTATTTCGATTCTCTCAATATAATCGACAAGTAACATATGCTGTACTGTGGGAGGGGTTACCTCAGAAAAGGAGACACCGTACTGAACAGTATTATCAGCCATGACAAATTTATTCAGTTTTTTATTATTTTTTAAAAAAAAATTGACCCCTTTCTGAGTAAATATCAATTTGATCGGCAGATCCAGCTTGGGATTTTTCTTTCTAGTGCTCATGAAAAAACAACAGACTCCTTTTCATGTGATTGTATTCTAATCATAGGGAAACATGCAATAAAGTTTCCTGATTATTGTCGGCACTCTTAACTATTAACTTTTATTTTAGCAGGAAAAGTTCAAAATCAGCATTCTTAATTGACTTCTATCGGTTATTCTCTTTATTCTTAAGAAAAAATGAATATGAGATCACTGTCTTTTTTTATAATTATAACAACACTCTCTTCAACTCTCCTCTGGAGTGACCAATCGTTTAAATACGGGAAAGAAGCCGCGCATCTGGCATCGGAAATTTCTCAATTTTTCCCTAGAGCGGAAAACTCTCCCAATGAAAAAAAGCTATTCAAATACCTAGATGATTATTTTTCAAATCTCGAAGTAGAATATTCCACTTTAGATTATTCGCAGATGGAAAATGGTCATTCCTTTTCCAGAGGATATTCGGTTAAAATCGACGGAGAGATGGAAGACCTGTTGATTATTGCAGTTCCCTTAAACAATCCTGAAAATACTTCAGCATCCAGAGATGGTTCTATCAGCATAGCTATAGCACTGCAGCTTTTGGATATCTTTTCTAAATATAAACCCTCTGTATCTCTTGAATTTTTATTTCTCGGTGCAGAGAGAGGCTCTGAAGATATTTACCCTATTGGCTCCAGGCACTACCTGGATAGTTACATCGGGACTATTTCGACTGTAGGCATTTACCTGAATGTTTTAAATGAAGGCGAGTTGTTAACGATAAAAAACAGTTCAAAAAAAGATTTATCACCTATGTGGTTGATTGAAAGTTTTGCCGAGTTATTCATGGAAAAAGATCTACCTTTTTCTACAGAAAATATTCAGGCTCTCGTTTATCAATCCGGTTTTGAACAAGCATCACCTGTTATGAATACATTCCTGGACAAGGGTATTCCCCTCATCAAACTGGACAGCCGCTTCGACGGTGATTTAATCTACGACACAGATAGGTGGGTCAATTCCCTAATAGAATCGATAATGACATTTGTACTCTCCAGCAAAACCGGCTTTCAGAGAGAATGGGATCGTCATTATTATATTTTCAAAATCGGCGGCCTATTAATCACTTTGGGAGAAAAAGAGGGATTAATCATAATTATTGCTTTAATTGCTTTTCTTTTCACAATTCTTCTATTCAGGTCGAGAAATCTACATTTGAATATCAAACGTTTTAAAAATCATTTCTGGACAATTCCTCTGCTCTTCTTTCTTTCATTTATGTATTTATTTTTATCAACACTCATTATTGAAGAGATATCCACCATCAGGGATTTTCCGAATTTATGGCAGCAATATCCCGGTTTATTTCTATTATTTAAACTTTTTACAGCAATGTTGCTCTATTCAGGATTTACATTTCTCATTAGAGGTCTGGCTCTATCACCGTCTCATCATTTTTATACATATTCAGCATTTATTTCAGTAATAGTCTGTATGTTTACTGTTCTTCTTTTCAATATAAATTTTTCATATTTTTTCTTCTGGAGTCTTATTTTTATCTCTCTCTTTATGATTTCAAGAAAGGAATATGTTAAAAGACTGGCCATAATACTCTCACCTCTGCCGCTTGTAATCATCAGTTATTTAATATTCACCCACCCCTATCTCAAGATTTGCTCTTTTCTTTTAACATCACGGATTAGAGGGAATATATTTCTGACAATTATAATAATGCCCACACTCATGCTCATATCCAGTTTAAATTATTTTCAACACCGGTTCCATCGGCATAGAAGAAGCTATCGAAATATTTTCACTTTAGCAATCTGGATAGGGCTGACGATTTTAACTCTGTACAGAATCGTAAACAGTTCCCCTTTCGGAGTGGTCAACAGGCAACCAGTTCACATTGACGAAGTGATAGACCTCGATGAAATGAGCCGAAGCATCCTCATAAGCAGCCCCGCTCCACTGGGAAATGTGCAGCTTGATCTGGGTGATCAGAAACTAAGTCTTAATAACGTTGGAAGAAGTGCGGAAATCACAGCTCCAATGATTGACAACCTGTTACAGATAAGCGAAATGAAATCGACATTTCTCGATAGAATGAGTCTGAATTATTCCATCAGTGCCATGGGCTCTCCGGAATATATCAACTTGAAATTGTCCTCACCAAAACCGCTGATCATTTTTGATTCAAATTTCCCTTCAAATGTCACATCTGATGGAAAAAATATAATTTTTTATATTGGCAAAAATCCGATTCAGCCTCTCCAGATAAGTTTGATTCTACCTCGAGGTTCAGAGCCGGACATCAGCTTATCAATTCAATATAAAGAATTCCCTTACAACTTTAGTCTAGCAGGTAAAGCTTTGAATCCTGAAAAAAAACTTACCATAATTAAGAATTTAAAATGGGAAGAATGATCAAAGATTTGAAACTTTAACTTTCAGAGTTTATAATTTAAGAAGACGCGAGGTATTACTATGGAAATAATGAACAGTGGACAATATTTGACTTTTACTCTAGCTAATGATTCTTTTGCAATTCCTATTGAACATGTACTGGAAGTTCTGGAGGTGGAAAAGATTACCAGAGTCCCAAGATCAAAAGAATACCTATTGGGTGTAATCAACGTAAGAGGTAGTATAAGACCAATTGTTGACCTCAGAACGAAGTTAAACCTCCCTCCGAAAGAGATGGAAGTAGATGAAAATTTTAATATTATAGTCTTGGAACTTGAAATAGAAAATGAAAAAACTGTTCTGGGAATTGTAACAGATTTGGTGGATCAGGTTGTAACATTAAATAATGACGACATAGATCCTACACCGAAAATCGGCACAAGACTCAACAGAAGACTGATCAGCGGGATAGGTAAAGTTAAAGATCTTTTCCTGATAATACTCGATACGGATTATCTTTTCGCTGAAGACGCGACCAACTTGAAAACTATGGAACTACCAGCTCCGGCAGCTCCATAAGAAACAAGATTAATTAAGTACAGATTTAATTCTCTCAAGCACTTTTGTTCTATTCAGGGGTTTAACGATATAGTTTTTTGCTCCTGTAATTAGAGCATTTTTAACGAGATCTTCTTTCCCCAGTGCACTGATCATAATGACCTTGGCATCTTTATCAAATTCTACAATCTTTGCCAGAGATGAAACTCCGTCTAGCCTGGGCATTGTGATATCCATAGTAACCAAATCAACATTAGGATGAAGTTCTTTATACTTCTCAAGTCCTTCAAGTCCGTCATTTGCTGTACCGATTACTTCGAAGCCTTCAGATGTTAAAATCTGGCCTATCTGCTTCTGCACAAATATAGAGTCATCTATAATGAGAACTCTATATGGCTGCCCCATTGGATTTATACCTTCCGGGTGTTTCGAATTTATATTTGGGAAATCTGCATTTGCTTTCAAAATTACCGCCTTTTACTATATTCTTAATTCCATTTACTTATAAATCGGCTGAAAACCAATTTATTTTACCTTATATAAGTTATATTAATTTCAAATTTTTAAGTTCCTTCTCAATTTTATCCTTTGTGAGTGGTTTAATTATATAGGCATCTGTTTCAGCTCTGAACAGATCCATCAGTACGGAACTGTCTTTTGTCGTAGTGATCATTATGATATTACATCGATTGAGACCTCTAATATTATTTTTTTCTTCAATAATTCTAATTTTTTTCAAAACTTCCGATCCGTCAATTCCGGGCATAACAAGATCCAAAAGCACTATTTGATAAGATGATTTTTCCCGAAGGGCTAATATGAATAATTCAAGAGCTTTTTCTCCGTCCGAAACAGCATCACAGACTCCAAAAGTACTCATAATAGATTTCTGGAGTAATTGGGCAATAGGATTGTCTTCCACTAGTAGTATTTTATAATCTCTTTTCGATAAAAAAAGGTCTTCTTCATATGGCTTTATAGAACTCAAAAGAGGATTGTCCAATTCCATCATTTTTTTATCCGTTACAAAAACCACTTTTAATGAAAAAAACTCCTCTTCAGCCACATTGTGTATATTGGAAAATGCCGGGGTCTGGACAACGACCATCCCTACCTGATTCACCAGTTTTATCACTTGTAAGTTTC
>JADGDJ010000320.1 GCA_016744925.1 Spirochaetaceae bacterium | reverse complement strand
GATTTACCCTGGAAAGATTACTGGGCTTTATTTCGAGTGAAATTACCAAATACTTCTTGTATTTTTTCCTTTGATGCATCGGCTAATTCAGCATTCGGCAGAACAATGGATTTAACTTTTGAGAGAACAGACTCTAAAGAAGAAGATTCACTAGGATCTACTACACCCTTTTTTACTGGTATATAGAGATAACTTGCACCAAGTTTCTGCATTTCGTCACTTAAAATATACTCAATAAACTTTTTAGCAATTTCAGGATTTTTAGATCCTTTGACAAGAGCCATTGCATTATCGGCAACCTGACTTCCATCTTCCGGAAAAATAAAATCTACCGGATATCCTTCAAGTTTTGCTACAAAAACAGGACGGGAAAGACATATAGCCATAGCAAACTCACCTTTATTTGTAAGTGCGTATATTTTTGAACTGGAATTTGAGTAGTAGGGAATATTTTTATCAATTCCGTCCCAAAGATCCCAGGCTTTATCACCATAAGAGGATATGGTTGCCATAACATTTGTTCCTGCTGTAGAGGATTTAAGAGGGTTGGCAGAAATTATATGACCTTCATATAGGGGATTCTGTAAATCTGCATATGAAACAGGAAGAGGTAGTCCATTCTTTTCCATCACAACTGAGTTATACATAATACCGGAAAACATAAGAGACCATACATGATAATAGTCTTCGGGATGACTCAGAGTCAGTTCAGAAGAGCCTACCGCAATAGAAGGTTCAAAACCAGCGACAACAGGTTTAAAAGGTTGAATAAGGTCTTGAGCGATTGCAAATTCATAATTTAAACTAGAACCTGAATGAACCACATCGGCTTGAGGATTAGATTTTTCTGCATCCAGCTTTTTCATCATAGCTTCTGTTCCGCCTGGATTGATGACATGGACAGTGACACCGGGGTGTATTGTTTCAAACCCGATTTTCATTGCTTCGGCATACTCAGCAAAAATGGTACTGTAAACGACTAGTTCACCCTTTAGTTCAGAAAGACTTTCACTGTTTACTGCATTTGTTTCTTCTTGTTCTCCAGTCGCGAAAATTGATCCACCACAAATAATTAATGCAAAACAGAATAATTGAATTCTTTTCATAGAATTCCTCCTTATGTTAATAGTGAAATCGTAATGGAAGTAACTGATTATTATAAAAAAAACTAATGAACAGGAATATAGAGTTCTGAACAGTGATAATTCGGGCTTAAACCGGATTAAATTTTCAATCCTACCCGTGTCTTAAATTCTTGAGTCTTCTCTCGGCTTAGGTGAATACTCTCACTATCTGAAAAGGTTATCGCGTATCGGCTTTTCCCCCAGGGTATTATCTTAATGATTCTCGATAAATTCACTATAGTCTTCCTATGAGCTCTGAAAAAGTCTTTGGGATTCAGATTTTCCTCCAGTTTTGAAAGAGTAGTATCAATTTCATATCTTCCGGTATCAGTACAAAGATACACAAAACCATTTTCAACTGTAAAATAATTAACCATCTTCACATCAATAATTCTATAATCATATTTTTCTTTAATTGTTAATCTCTCAAGATAGATTTTCTTACCTTCGTGATAATCAAGGAGTGATGAGATATTATTCTGAATGTTTTGCCCTAATTTTATAATTTTAAAAACTCTATCCATTGCCTCGGCAAAGCGTTCTGCGCTGTAAGGTTTTAAAAGATAATCTATCGCATTAACTTCAAATGCTTTTACAGCATACTCATCATATGCAGTGACAAATATTGTAACAGGGTAATTATCAATTCGTTTCAGGATTTCAAATCCTGTCATCTCGCGCATCATTACATCTAAAAATAATAGATCAAACTTTTCACTGTTAATCAGCTCCACTGCATCTTTTCCATTATCTGTATCATGAATCTCATAAGAATCATCGTATCTTTTTAATTGCTTTATAATTCGTGATCTGGCCAGATTTTCATCATCAACTACTAAAACCTTCATTCAATTCCTCTATCTTTTAAGATTCTTATAATAACATTCAAACCACATGGTGAATTAGGTTCAAACTGCAAACCTCTTCCATAAATTGTTTTTAATCTTTTATTAACATTTTGCAAACCAGTTCCCGGTCCTGTAAAAAGATCTTTATACTCGACTTGCTGTACTCCTGTATCACTAATAGAAATGATTAATTCATTATCCATTTTTCTTACTCTAATTCGGATATTTATATAACCATTATGATCCCATCCATGATGAATAGCATTTTCAACTATGGGCTGTAGAATCATGGGAGGTATCAGCCATGAATCGATTCGCTTATCTACAGACCAATCTATATTCAATTGTTCGTTAAAACGTACTTTTTCTATTTCGAGATATTTCGAAATATGGAGCAACTCATCAGTTAACATGACAAAATCCCGTTTGGTTGACATAAGAACATACCGAAACATGTCAGCAAATGCCTGGGTTGTGTCCGATGCCTTCTGGGGGTTTGTATCAATTAATTCTACTATTCCATTTAAAGTATTAAAAAGAAAATGAGGATTAATTTGAGCCTGAAGAGATCGTAATTCTGCAGCATCGGCCAGATCCCTTAAACGATTAAACTCCCTTCGATCCCTCTTTCGAATACCTTCAGGAACAAGGAATAATTCTACACTCCCTGGTATTTTTTCCTCGAAAGCCGTATTTGTTGTTACAGAAAGACAAATACGCTCCCCGTTCAATGTAAAAAGATCTGTAGAAAAATCTCTTACAGGTTTATACGTTCTGATCCACTCAACAAGTTGGGGTCCTGATCTCAGACAGGAATTTAGACTGGTAGCATGCTGAAGATGAGAAAGACTGTCTGCACAAATTAAATTAAGACATGCTTTATTGGCCTGTAGAATTTTCCCTTCCCTATCTACGATTAATGCTGGATTCCCAATAGAAAATAAACTCCAGAAACTCTTTCGGATTTTACTAAACAAAAACACAAATCCTTTATAGAGAAGTCCCGGGTCCAGAGATTTCTGATAATCGGCTTTTATTGAAAGACCACTTCCCAGAAGAGTACTACCCCATATGGGATTCTTATACTTGTAATTCCATTTCTTATTAATCCTGTTTGCAAATAAGGAGGATATAAACGTACCGATTAAGACAAAGGCAATGAGTATTATACTCATTGCGGAAGCTCTTGAGATCATACCTTCTTCTACATAATAGGCAATATATAAAGAGACACTTTGCCAGCCGGGAGGATTGATAACAAGTGAGGCAGACAGCTCTGTAATAACTTTTACTACTGAAATCAGTATAGCAGCATTAATAACCGGTCTTAATTGGGGAAGCATTATTGAAAAAAATACTTTTATGGAATCGGCCCCGAGACCTTGGGCAGCGTCTTCCTGATTTCTAGAAATATCAACAAACCCGGCTTCTAATGTTTTAATAACAAAAGGTAATCTGCGGATAGATATAGCAAATATCAGTAAAATCAAAGGATTAAAAAACCCATTTCCAAACATGCTTTTTACGGCATAAGTTTTTAACAAGCTGATACCGAAGACAACTCCGGGAAGGACAAAAGGAATCAAAGTCAGATAATTAAGAATTGCATACTTTTTCATAGACCGAAACATATAACTTAGAACCAATCCAAGTAATATCATGATCGGTGTGATCACTGTCACAAGAATAACTGAATTGCCCAGGATTTCTATATGCTGGAAGATCTTATTATAATTACGCAATGTATAACCATCAGGTAGAATATCCAAAGTCCAAATGGTTGCAAAGGAATGAATTAATATTGAAAAATACGGAAGCAGCAAAAATAAGAGCAATCCAGAAATAATGAACAAACCGATTTTTCTGATTATAGGATTATCATATGTCAGCGGATCATTTTTCATAGAATAACGTATGTTGGGAGAGATTGGTATTTTATTAACTAAAAATAAAAGTGCGAAAGAAATGATGATTATCCAGAAAATAAATACATAGGTAATCCTTTCATCATCCAATAAAGAAATATAATTTGATAAAATTTCTGTTGAAAGAACCTGAAAATTACCACCGATGATCAAAGGACCACCAACATCTCCCATTGAAGATAGAAACACCATCAATCCTGCCATAAGCGTATAGGGTCGAATATAAGGAATAACTACATGCATCTGCGTTCTCAAAATT
>JADGDJ010000319.1 GCA_016744925.1 Spirochaetaceae bacterium | reverse complement strand
CCTCTGCCGGAGATCTCTGACACATCGCTTCTGGAACTGAAGCCCGTTTGGAAAATAAAATTGAGCAGCTGGCGATGATCGGCCTTCACTCCGTCCTGTAGGAATCCCTTCTCTCTGGCTTTTTTCTCCAGGGCGGTGTAATTTATTCCCTGTCCGTCATCTCTAACAATAATATCTATCCCCTCATCTTCCCGTTTTTTAATATTAAGCGATAGAAGTGCCGTTTCCTCTTTATTGAGGCTGATTCTCTCAAAGGGATCTTCTATGCCGTGATCTGCCGAATTTCTGATCAGATGGATCAGTGAGTTTTTCAATTCCTTGAGGTGGGGAAGCTCATCTATTTCTGTTTTAAAATCACTGGTTATTTTTTTACCCAGATCCGCTGAGAGTCGTTGTACCATCGAGTCCAGTGTTTTAAAGAACTGCTTTAGCTCATCCCTGCCGTGATCGGCGAAATCCCTGAACCGGTCGATCAGATTTCTTATATTTTCAAGTTCTTTGAACAGTTCCTGGAGAACTTTTTCCATATCTTTTTGTGAGTTGGCTTTGAGACCGGTTTTATTTATATTTGAAAGATCACTTTCCAATCCATGGGCGAGTTTTTCAATACTTCTAAAATTGAAATAGGCTGCCGAACCTTTGAGTGAGTGGATCTCTCTAAATGATTTTTCACGATACTCTGTGTTTGCCAGTTCTTTCAGATTAGTCTTGAAATTGTCCAGAACTTCTTCCGCTTCACCAACAAACTGTAGAAATGTCTCCGGTCCCGCATTGAGTAGTGAGGCTATGTAATCCAATTCATTTTGGGATTTTTTCCTCTCTTCAGCCAGCTCCTGTTCCGCGTAGAAAACACTGGTTTTATCTTTGAAAATGATCATGATGTTCTCAACATTTTCATCATCATCAAAAATCCTCTGAACAAAAGCATCTATGAGAATCCTTTTTTCTCCCCCTTCAATCCAGCAGTCGAGAAGAGGATTTATATCAGCTATCATATCCAGGTCGGCTGTCACATTGTTGAATACAAGAGAGAGAAACATTTCAAGGTCGTCGCGAATGGTCCCGTGATCTTCCTTGTCGGGAAAGAGATAATCAGTCAGTTTTACACCAGCCGTTTCTCTCTTTCCGAACATCTCCTGAAGAAAGTGAGAGTAGTTTTCATTGATTATCATTTCACTGTCCACCATAAGCAGACCTTCCCGGATATTCTGCAGATATTTTCTATTTTCCCTGAGAGACGTTTCAATGAGGGTATTTTCTATTTCCAGTTGCTTTTTTTCTTTCAGACTGATGATCATTCTGTTTATCTGGTTGGAAAGTGTTCCCAGCTCATCGGATCCCTCCATATCAATTTGGACGTCGAGATCTCCCATGGCGACAATGGAAACAGTCCTGCCAATGGACAAAACCCTGTCGATTACAAGTCGCTTGAGCATATTGAACAGGATAAAGAAAATGATAATTCCTATGGCTATAAAAAAGGTTGTGAGCACTATCCTCGCGAAATTGACTTTGTCATAAATGCTCTTTATGGAAATTTTAAAATGACTGACGCCGCGGATAAAACTCTCATCACCGTGACAGGTCCGGCATTCACCGTAGTTGAGGATGGGAAAGAAATATTCCATTTCCTTTGTGTCTTTCAACTCTCGTACAACAGGAGTATTGCTCTCCAGTACCATCTGGAATGCTTCGTTGTCAGCGATCATTGTCTCGGAGCGATCAGTGTAATCGAACATCACTTTATCCTGAAATTCGTTCACAAAATCGACAGTCTTATAATCACTGAAGGCCACTTCTCCGGAAGTCCTGTATATTTCTACCTCTTCGAAACTATCCAGTTCCTTAATACTGTTGAGTGTTCTCGTGGCTATGGGAGCCTCTCCGCTGAGCATGATATTCCTGATCACCTGGTTGAGCATATCCGTATTCACAGTCAAAGTCTGAGTCGCCGTATCGAGCAGGTTTCTTCTCTGATTTTCCGTAGTAATGACGATAGAGGCGATAATACTTACCGATAAAACGGCGATTATCGATGCTATTATTTTATAGCGGATAGAATTATTTTTCACATCAGACTCCTAAAGGATATCTCTCATGGAGACATTGACGCTGAAATCTCCCAGGTTTGATTTGAATGGGATACAGACAACAGGAATCCCATCGGGCCAGTGTATTCTGTAATCGCTTCCCGTAACGACTCCCGGAAGGGAAATCATTATTCGAAAATCACTGAGATCTTTTTTGGCATTGCCGGCGATAATGTTCACAAGTTCTCCCACACCATCGATTACTTCACTACCCAGAGCCGCGTACTTTTTCTGTGCGAATTTTGAAACGATGGCAATGGCTGAATCGTGTGAAAAACTGAGCACGACGGCACCTGTAGTCTCTCCTGCAAGACCGATAATCGCCGAAACATCGCCCAGTTTGTTGGGTTTATCATTGACATAAGGTTTTTCAGCACTGATCTCCATGCCCAGATAGTCTTTAAAGAGGCCTGTTGTGGCCTTTAGGAAAGGATTTATATATTGTACTTTCATAAATATTTACTTATTTTCTCCCAGAGGACATTCCCCTTTATCGGTTTGACTACATAATTGGTTACACCGGCCTGAATCGCTTCAATAACATTGTATTTAGCAGCTTCAGAGGTGATCATTATCATCGGGGTTTTGCTGTACTTGCTGTAGGCTCTCACTTCTTTCACAAAATTAATGCCGTTGAGTTTGGGCATGTTCCAATCTACCAGAAAAAGTGTGATATCCTCTTCTATGGAAATCTTCAGTGCTTCTTCACCATCTTTGGCTTCAATTAAAGAGGACTCATCTACTCCATTTTCAAGCAATGTATTTTTGTGTATCCGCCTCATAACGGCTGAATCATCCACTATCAGTATTCGCATTTTAGCTCCTCTGTTCTTTTTTATTCTAATAGTGAAATCTATTATTTACAATGAAAGTCTGTTTAGTGAACTTCAACAGATTTTTCAAGTCAGAATAATAAGTGTTTATTGACATTTATCATATATTAAGGACAATGACACTTCGACTGAATATGCAGTTTTTATTGGGGAAAATAGCGGTGGTTATATCATTGAAGTTGAAGAACATTTTACAAAAAACATTTAATCATTCTGATTTTCAGGGGCTGCAGGAAGAGATCATTAAACGGGTCATTGGATCGGATCCCGGTCATTCTCTTGTTCTCATGCCTACCGGAGGAGGGAAATCTCTCTGCTATCAGGTTCCGGGATTGTACTTTGACGGCGGAACACTGGTTATAAGCCCTCTCATTTCTCTGATGAAGGATCAGGTCGATGCACTTAAAGCCAAAGGGATCCGTGCCGCTTATATCAATTCTACTGTTTCTTATGAACAGAGACAGAAACGGCTGGATGATTTTGTATACGGTAAAGTTAAATTCCTCTATGTCACTCCCGAACGTTTTTCCAAAGAGGATTTCAGGTTTAAAATCAAAAGGACAAAAATAGATCTCCTGGCCATAGATGAGGCGCACTGTATTTCCCAGTGGGGTCACGATTTCCGTCCCGACTACTCCCGCCTTGGAGAAATCCGTGAACTACTCGGAAATCCCAGGACAATGGCTCTTACAGCGACGGCCACTGAAAAAGTTCAGGAAGATATTATCAAAAATCTTAACCTGGACAAGAACTCAATGGAAATTTTTCATCAAGGAATTAAAAGGCCGAATCTGCGTCTCGAAGCGGAGGAGTATATGGGGGATGCAGAAAAGCTCGATGAAATTATCCAAATTTACAAGAATAATCCCGGTAGCGGTATAGTCTATTTTTCACTGATTAAAACTCTGAACCTTTTTTCCGAAATGCTCGATGAGAAAAAAATTCCTCATCTGGTTTATCACGGTAAGCTTGATAATCCGATGAGAAAAAGAGCCCAGAATATGTTTATGGATTCTCAGATATTGATTCTTGCGACAAACTCTTTTGGAATGGGGATTGATAAAAGTGATATTCGTTACGTTATACACGGTGAAATCCCCGGGAGCCTTGAATCATACTATCAGGAGATCGGTCGGGCAGGACGGGACGGAAAAGATTCTCTCTGTAAAATGCTCTACTGTCAGGACGATCTTATGACCCATATGGAATTTATCAAATGGTCCAATCCGGAAC
>JADGDJ010000318.1 GCA_016744925.1 Spirochaetaceae bacterium | reverse complement strand
ATATGTAAAGGGTAAGTAAATTGAAAAATAATAATATGAAGGAACACATCCTCCGGAAAGGTGTCGTGCTGGTTTCGAAAAAGGGTTTTAAAAACACAGGTATAAGCGAAATCCTGAAGTCAGCTTCTGTGCCTAAAGGTTCCTTCTATTATTATTTTGACAGCAAAACAGATTTTGGCATACAGTTGATAAACTATGCTGCTCAATCTTTTTTCAGTGAGATCGAAAGGCATTTCGCCAGAGAGACACCTCCTCTGGAGAGAATAGAAAATTTTTTCGGAGAGCAGATCAATCACTTCCAAACCAGCCCCTGCCGCTGCAACTGCCTATTTGGTAAATTGTCACAGGAACTGACTGAGGAAGATCCGCTTTTTCGCATTGAGCTGGCAAAGATATTTGAATCGTGGAAAGTTTTTTTCAGCGAAACTCTCATCGAAGCGGAAAAATTCGGAACCATAAAGCTGAAGCACTCACCGGACGCCCTTGCCCGTTTTATTTTATCCGGTTGGGAGGGGGCATTGATTCAGAGCAAACTTTTACAGTCCATAGTGCCTCTGGAAGAATTTCGGGAAATCTTTTTTTCTCTGCTGAAATAAATTATATGCAAATTTAATAATCAACAATAAATCGAGATAATCTATATAATGAAAATATGATAAATAAAGAGCCTGTATATATCCAGATTAATAAAGCCCTTCGGTTATTAATTATCAAAGAGAACTACTCTGCAGGTGACAAATTTCTCACAGAGAGATCCATATGCGAAATGTACAATGTCAGCAGATCCACAGCCAATAAATCGCTCTCCAGTCTTGTTTCGGAAAATATATTGGAATTTAAAAAAGGGATAGGAACATTTATTAAATCTGTTCCCCTGCAAAATAATAAATACTCTCTATTCGGAGATCCCATAGAGATTCTCAAAAAACAACAGTTAAAATTTACAGTTGAGCTTCTGGAGCCTTCATCTCCATTTTATAAAAATTACTCCAATATAGACAGGGTTGTAACGCAGATAAGGAGAATTGAATTAGAACATGAAACCCTTGCGGTGGAACTGCTCTATTTCTCGAAAGTTCTTACTCCTCTATTTAATATGGAAAATCACAGAGATTCACTTCTATCTTTGCTGGAGAGTGACCCATCTATAAATATCAAGGAAACTAAAGACTTCCTGAATAGTAAAATCAGCTCAGAAATGGATAAAAAACTATTTTTCAGTAATAAAGATTTCCCCCTTTTAGAGATATGCTCCAGGTCCAGAATAGAAGAAGGAAATACTGATCTAACAATAAAAACATTGTACAATGGAAAATTAGCCTCTCTTATTTTCACTGGTCAGAAAAAAGAAGTAAGTTTACTAATAAAATTGTAACATAGTAACAATTATCATTATATTTAGTTAATGAAAAAAATTATGAAATTAAATATCCCTCTTCTCCTGATTCTTATTACATCACAGAACATTTTTTTATATAGCCAGGAAGAGCGAATCATTATAAAAGAGATAAATCTTACAGGTCTGAAAAGAACTAAAGAAGATGTTGTATTACAGATAATAGAACCAGTGAAAACCGGAAGTCTCTATACCGATGGAATCAGTGACATTATTATACAGAAATTGAGAGAAACGGGAGTTTTTGTTCCCGATATAAAAGTCACATCAGAAGTATTGGAAAATGATGCTTATATCCACATAGACTTAAGAGACAAATGGACCCTTATCCCTATCCCCATAGTCGCTGTCTCAAAAGGAGAATCGTGGAGTGCCGGAGTTTTGGCTATAGAAAGTAATCTCCTCGGGTATTACAAGACTCTGGGGCTGGGATTTTTCTACGGCTCACAGGGAGCTACTTTCCTCAGTTTTTATGTCGACCCCCATTTTTTTAAAACAGAGTTAGAGTTCACCGCTGCAATTTCAGCGGGATTCGAAAAAATTATTGACTTGGATACGGAAGAGGCAACACTCAGGGAATACGAGTCAGATAGAATCGGTGTTGGCATGGGTATAGAATATCCAGTCAATGAAAGATTCAAAATAGGAATCTCATTGGATTACGATCTAAATCTTTTAAGAGATGATAGTACTGAACCATTCGGTGACCTCAATTCAATCGGATTAACAGGAAAATTAGGCTGGCAGGATATCTTCTATGATATTCCTTATGAACGAGGTTTTTCTATGGATTTAATCCCATCCCTTTTCCGCGATTTTTACAGCGGGACTTTTTACCCAACAATAGAAAGCAATATTCAATGGTCATTTTCCCCCTGGTTCAAACATATGGTAAGCCTAAAAGGATTGGCTGGTTGGGGCAATATGCCCGTTCAGAAGCAATTTAGACTCGGTGGCATGAATGGAACCCGAATACTGCCCATGAACAAAATAGCAGCAGAGGAGTATGCCTCTGCAACAGCCATATACAATATTCCCCTCTGGATTTTTAAGGGAGGGACAATCTCATCGAAAGTTTTTTATGAACTGGGTTATTTCAAATCCGATCTGATCGGCAGGACACTGTTCCACGGTCCCGGCATAGGTCTGGAGTTCTTCATCAATAAACTGGCTATTCCCGCTGTAGGAATCAACCTGGGTTGGAATCTCGAAACAGGGCAAATGCAGTTTTCTGCGGGAATTGGCATGTGATTAAAAAAAGAGCTCTTTTTCAAGTGTAGCAATGCTGCTGATACAGCGTTTTATACGCTCAGGGCTCCAATCGGAACTCTGAGAGAAAAACTGTTCTTTCATCACTTCCAATGAAGATTCAATTTTTAGAATCCCCTTGTCACTGAGAGTTAATTCAGTTTTTCTTTTATCCTCAAGGGATATTTTTTTCTCTATGAATCCCAAAGCGGTCAACTTCTTTACTTCTCTACTGCTATTGGGTAGATTGATATTCAGACAACGACTGAGACCACTCAAATTCTTCTTCCCTGAAAAATATAAAATCTGCATAAGATCATACTGAAGAGCTGTGATTTCTCCATCTCCTCCCGGAGAGCTGAATTTTATCTCAAAATCATGCATTTTAGAGATCAACTGAGCTGTACTGTTGAATAGGTCATCTTTATCCATATACTCAGTATGGGGTAAAACTTATCATATTACAATTATCTTTAGATAATTATCATTTGACAATAAAGTTATATTTCATTATATTATCAATTGATAACTAAAGGAGCTGCAATGAACATACTGGTAATATACACTCACCCGAACAAAAATAGCCTCAACGGATCTTTTCTCGAAAGAACCTTAACTGGTCTAGAAGCTAATAAAAAGATCATGAATGTAGAAGTTTTGGATTTATACAGGGAAAAATTTAATCCTCTTCTGGATTTTAATGAAAATATGCACCGTAGAAATATGTATAAAAACCCGGTTTTTTCAAAATACAGAGATCAAATTTTAAAAGCAGATACAATTATATTTATCTATCCTATATGGTGGGGACGTCCCCCCGCTATGCTGTTGGGATATTTTGACCAGATATTTGCCTCGGGATTCGCTTTTAAACAGGAACCGGGAAAAATGCTGCCCGAAGGTCTGCTTAAAGGAAAAACAACAATTTGTATTTCTACAATGAAAGGACCTACGGGGTATCCGAAGCTCTTTTTGGGCAATGCCCACAAAATTTTGATGAAAAAAGCTTTATTCAATTTCGTCGGAATTAAAAATATCCGCTTTTTTGAGTTCGGAAACATGGAGAAAAAAGAGGGATCACAAAGAGCAAAACTTCAGAAAATTGAAAACTACATGGCGAAACTGGTCTAGTTATTCCCATTTTTATCTGCTTCGGTCTGCAACCTGTCACCGGGTTAGAACATAAAAAAACAAAGGACCCCAGACCGATGAAAGCCACCATTGTGAATGACTTTATACCCCACATTTTGTGACATTTTAGATCTTCCTGAACCGGACTGGCTTCAGGGAGTCTCTTTGCTTCCTCTATTTGCAAATTCTGAAAAAGAGGTACAGGAGGAGATTTATGCAGAAATTTTTGATATCATGGAAAAGAAGCTGCATCAATGGATGGAACAAACTGAAGATCCTCTCTTAAAAAATGATAATCAAATTCCTATTCCCAGAGGCGGTCTTGTGAATAAAAGAGACAGTATTGAACCGATTGAGGGGGATTTTATTTGAATAAATATATT
>JADGDJ010000059.1 GCA_016744925.1 Spirochaetaceae bacterium | reverse complement strand
GCCGGTTCTTCTGTTTCAATCAAATCGGCAATGTTCGGATTATCTCTGAATCTGAGAACATTGATCATAAATATGTTCAGTTTATTGATTATATTGGGTGGAAGGAGGTTTCCATCTACCTCGACAGACATTGTCGGATAGTTTCGCTCTCTAGCCCAGGGTGTGTATAGACCTTCGATTACGCGACCTATCAGGCATGCGAAGGGCGAAATGTTTACAACACCTGAATAACCACTCTCCATAGCCGTTGCTGCGGAACCACTGGAAACGGTGATTTCAGAGTTCAATTCGTGGTTGACGAAATGGGTACTGCTGTTCTCCATTATTTTTTCCATATTGTCCGGAGCGTCAGGAATCAGTCCCGATGGCATGAGGGCATTTTTTATGGTCTGCTCTGTGCTGTGCTTCCAGGATTTCTCTATAGTCAGTTTTATCAGGTCTCTTCTCTCGCGACTGAAGGCTTTTTTGTACCAGGGCTGCAGATTGATTCTCTTTTTCAGGTCGTAAGTCCGCACGAAGTCCAAATAGTGGATCCATTCTCCCAACCCGGCAACCTTGGCAATTATTTCCTTTCTGCTGAACAGCTCAATGAGCTCATCAACGGCAAAGTCATCTCTTCGAACATAGATTTCACCTACGACGAGGACTTTCGGGCATTCTTTCATTTTTCTCTTCAGAGGGATTTCCGCAAATTCTTTTCCGATTTTTTTCAGTTCCGGTACTAGAGAGTTGAAATCAGTTTCCACCGATTTGATAAGTCCTTTCCACTTTTTGTCAAAGAGGGAACGGGCTGATCCGGGATCGACAGCACAGGCTCTGAGTGAGGTCTGTATGTCTTTCATATAGTCGGCTGCCGCCGCACCTTTCCAGAAGTGTTTTGAAAAGTCAGGTCCCAGTTCGGTATAGGAATTATCAGCGCTCATTGTGAACACAACAATATTTTCCAATTTCATATCCTTGAATAGATTTTCATAGAATACAAAATATTGCCCCGTTCGACAGGGGCCTGTTGTTATGGGAACAAATAACATGTAAATTTCATCTTTTTTGTATTGATCAGAGTTTAAGAATCGCAAAGTGCTACCCAATACAAGGTGGGAGGGAACACATTCTTTTCCCGATGCATGAGATCTGGCAAGTCTGAGAACTTCCTGATCCGCCTGAGGGAGAGCTATGGCATCAACACCATTGGTGCGCATAAGAGTTCCTACCATTTCCGTAGAGAGGTTCCCCATGTTCGAGAGCAGTACTTTCACTTTTTTGTTATTTTTGATGGGAATTTTTTTATTTTCATGAACATTGACGAGGTGAATTTCCTCATTGCCGTTGTTGATAAATCTCAATCCGTTGTCGTATCGATGCTCATCAGTTTCAGTCAGTTTGGATCTGTAACCTTCGATAATATCCAGGAAAGCTTCAACTCTTGTATCAATTCCCGCATCGGCCGAATGAGAATCCAGCTCCAGAATCAGGAATGGTTTCGCACCCATTAGCCACTTGATATAGTGGAGAATAAATGAGTCGGGGGCACAGGAGAAATTCGTTATATAAGTGATAAAGACATTGTCTATATCTTTTAGTTTTACAGCGGCTTTCATATCGAGCTGGCCGTAATACCAATACATATTGGGGAATATTTTTTCATCGCTTACGGGAATAATATCGAAGGGTATGATCGAATAACCGCGGGTGGAGAATTTTCTGGGAATTCCCATATTCGCTTCAGCGGTAAAGGCGTTGTATGGGCGACCTAGAAGTGCAATAACAGCGTGTTCCTCTTTTTTCGCCTCTTCAAGAGCTTTCCGACCGAGAGCCATGGCTTTATCATAATAATCTCTCTGTTTAGCCAGAGCGAACTTAAAGGCCTTTCTTATTTCATTTTCATCTATGGAGAGCTGCTGTCCTAACTTGATGAAATACTCAAGAGCTTTCTCCTCACCGAATTTGAAGGTGACGATAAGTGCGAGGAATTTATCTTCCGGTATTTCGGGAAAAGCTTTTTTTATATAATAGGGCAGTCCCTGAGTAATGGGACAGAAATTGGCGTGAACATCGTCTTCCAGACTGTCCATATCTCTATAGTGGGGCACCAGGATATAATCGCATCCCTTATCCACAATATTTTGAACAGCACCGTGGGCTATCTCTGCAGGGAAACAATAGGAACTCTCAACCCGGGCAATACCCTCCTGGGGGATTTCAGTAGAAAGAACTGTTTTGATCCCCAGGTGATTGAAAAACCACGAATAGAGAGGATACATGGTGTGTACCGAGAATGACTTGGGAATTCCCACCGTGTAGTCTCGTTTTACCTTCATGTTTTCCTGATTTGGTGCACACTGAATATACATCAGATCATTTCTCTGCTGTACATAGTCCACGACTTTAATTGTCTCATCTATTTTGCGTTTGCTATTGGCGTATTTGTTACATCTTCCGCCGAACATATATTTGTGTTCGTTGACCTTGAGCACCTGAATCGGGCATAAGTTGTCACAGGATTTGCATGTAAAGACTTTTTCATAATCGATGACTGTCTCGAGAATCTTATCGAGATCAAAATCTCCCTTATCGAGGAAACCTTCGGTATTTTTCTGAGATGCCAGTATTCCCACACCGAAACAACCCATCAATTCAGGACTCGGTGGTACGAGTATTTCCTTATCGAGTAACATGGCAAATGCCAATGGAACGGCTTTGTTTTTCGCAACACCCCCCTGAAGGAATATCTTATTTCCAATGGTTCTATTTCCCACAACTCTGTTGAGGTAGTTCGATACAATTGAAGTCACTATCCCCGCGGTAATATCCGCTCTGGTGGCGCCCTGCTGGATGGCTTTTCTAATATCTGAATTGATAAAGGCAGAGCAATGCTCGCCGAATTTGAGAGGTCTGTCCGCTTGAAGGGCAATTTCACCAATCTCTGCAGCAGAGGCAATGTTCAGGTCTCCATGAGCTGATTCTTCGAGGAATGATCCCGTACCGGCAGAACAGGCTTCGTTCATGGCATAGTCTATGGGCACCTTGTTTTTTAGAAGAACGTATTTGGCATCCTGACCTCCGATCTCGAATATCGTGTCCACATCATCGGAGAAAAAAGTCGTACCGTAGGCATGGGCTATAATCTCGTTGTAGACTCCCCCTGTTTCCAGGAATACTCCGAGAATCTCCCTGGATGAACCGGTCGTGGCTGCCAGGGTTATTTTAATTTTCCCATCACCTATATCGGTTTTTATTTTTTTCTGAATCTCCACTATGCACTCTCTCAGTGCTTTTATGGGATCTCCGTGCGTTCTACCGTAATGGC
Source organism: Spirochaetaceae bacterium (assembly GCA_016744925.1). Taxonomy (GTDB): domain Bacteria; phylum Spirochaetota; class Spirochaetia; order DSM-2461; family DSM-2461; genus Spirochaeta_F. The sequence continues at coordinate 17,421 of JADGDJ010000059.1, read as the reverse complement.
TGGCGGCAATCTGATTGGTGTTGATATCGATCAGACAGGCTTTGGTTGTTGTAGAACCGCCGTCTACACCGAAGATATATTCATTCCCTTCGACAATTTTTACTTCATCGGAAGAGAAGTAGGAAACTTTATCTGTAGCGGATTTTAAATCGTTCAGATGATCGAATCGGACAATACCCGGTTTCATCAGTTTATCTGTGCCGGGATATTCAGTACCAGTCTCTTCAGCCAGAAGCGCTGCTCCGTAGGCTTCGAAATAAGCGGCTTCCTCGGGGATAATAAATTCAATTCCCGGAGCTTTCTCTTTCATAAAACGGATGATGTGCCGGTTCTGTGCAACCCCGCCTGTGAGCATAACTTTCCCAGTTTTAATACCGGCTTTATTCAAAAAATCGATCACTTTAACAGCCATGACATTGCTCAGCGAGACGACTATGTCTGCAGTTGTTGATTCTTTCTTATTCAATCTATGGGTACAGTCGCTCTTCATAAATACAGAACAGCGGGAGGATAGTGTTACAACATGACTGTCATCACTGATACTATTGACGTCATCGAGTTTCATATTCATACGACCCAGCTGCTGTTTGAAGAATTCTCCCGTACCGGATGCACATTTTGAACCGGAAAAATTGTTTATGATTTTCCCTTCGCTGCTGGTGGTGTAGACGATTAAATCCTCACCGCCCATACTGACCACAGCGTCGACTTTAAGCTCTTTCGCTTCAAGAGTTTTTTCTATACAGAGCGGTTCAATAACATTGTTCAGGCTGAATAGGTATCGGCCTTCAGTTCCCGTGACCAGAGTTCTACAGCGGTCGGGGATCTCTTTTGAACCAAGAGTTTTTTCCACAGCATCGGCGAAATCTCCATCGTGAGTCATAACCGATTTCCAAACTATCTTTCCATCTTCGAGAAGTACTGATTTTAAGCTTGATGATCCTATGTTCAATCCTAAACTATACACAAAAGCCTCTTTTTCAACATTTTTTGAATCTGTGAGAAATTGTAATCAAAGTCAAAAAAAAATCAAAGACTTTTTAAAGGCTCTGAGTAAATTACCCATAATAAACAGGTAAAAAATTGAACTTTTACACTGTTAGAATATGTTCTAGTTAAATGTATCAAAGTGAGAAATTGTGGTCAATAGATCTAATTAGAACATGTTCTAGTTTTATGATTGACTATATAAATATATGACAATAGGATGGTTTCTATGGTAGCAAAAGGCAAAGATCTTGATACGCGCAGTAAAATCCTGGAATCGGCAGTGTCTCTCTTTCTAAACCAGGGATATGAAAAAACGACAATAAGACAGATTATCGCGCAGGCGCAGGTAACCACGGGAAGCCTCTATCATTATTTTGCCAATAAAGAAGAGATTGCCGTAACCATTTGCAGCGAAATCTTTGAATCTCTTGTGAGAAAAGCCGGTGAGATAGCCAATAAAGAGGGCAATCCTGCACTGGGATTATCTATTGAAGCGGCTCTTCATTTCAAATTGCTCGAAAAATATCCCACCATTGCCGATATCTGGCATATTGTTTATTCGTCGGAAAAAGGTTCGGCTCTTATTCTGAAGAAAGCAACCAAGGCGGCAATACACTGGTTCTCCCGATATAATCCGAACTACACATGCCAGGACTATTACCTTCAATGTGTTGCCATGCGGGGAATATCTCTCAGCTTTATGAGTGAAGTGCGATTCGGGGGACGAATAGACCCCCATGAACGGCTGTTTTTTATTGTCCAGACAGCTTTAAGAATCTTTAATATCCCCGAAGATGACATAGCAGGGCTCGTGGAACAGACCGGTGAGATTGTGGCTGTTATTGATATATCCCAGGAAGATTTGGTTATTTTTTAAATCTCATGTGCATTATGATCGTATCATTCAGTGGCTATAATCAACTCAAAAGCGCAATGTTCTAAAGGAAATTTATGAGAAGAAAAGAAAAGCAGATAATTGAGCAAAAACTAATAGAAAAAATTTTGGAAAAGAATACTATTTGTAGAATAGGCTTTGTTGATGGAGAAAAACCTTATCTCATCCCTCTTAATTATGGTTACAACGATAATAAGCTATACGTACATACTGCATTAAAAGGGAAAAAAATCGAAATATTAAAAAAAAATAATAACGTATGTGTTGAGATTACAGATTCTATAGAAATTGTCACATCAGAATTAGCATGTCATTTTGGAACCCGATTCAGATCAGTTCTTTGTAATGGAAAAATTTATCCTGTCATTGAATTGGAGGAAAAAGTCGCAGGGTTAAAAATAATTATGAAGCAGCATACAGGAAACGACGATTGGGATATCCCGGAAGCTGTTGTTGAAAAAATATTAGTCCTCAAAGTTGAGATAGACTCAATGACAGGAAAGATTTCCGGACTCTAGGTTTTTTGATTGAAAAAAATGATTGAGGTGCAAACTTACTATATGTAAATCATTTAACCAATGCTTTTATAATGACACCCGGGATTACGACAATTATAGCAACTATTAAATATATCAAAGCCATGCTTCTCTCCTATTGAAGGAGAGAATATACATAGGATTGCCGAAAAGGGAAATAATCCAAAAGTCTTAGATTATTTCTTATTAGTGTTGAATGTAATCCTTTAGTACCAATCGCTTGTCCTTTGAATTCAATACTTTCAGACTTTAACCGAGGCATATGGTCATTTTGGAATCACCATATGTATTCCAATGCTTTGTGTGGTTTAGCAGGTAGCAGAATCTTTACAATATCATATGGTTTAACCATTCCTCCGGCTGAAACAATTCCCATGACGCCAACTTTTCGGACAATCTTGCCATGTTCATCTTTACTTACAACTTCTTGTAAGAGACCTTTTAGAAAATTGTCAATTTGAATACATGGGTTCCGTAGTGCTGTTAACTCAATAATTACACTTTCTCCTATGTTCAATATTGTTCCTTTCGGCAGACTGAGAAGATCGATCCCCTGGGTTGTTATATTTTCACCTAACTGTCCTGGTTCAACTGTAAACCCTCGTTTAGATAATTCGCCAAAGAGCTCAGCTTGTATCAGATGTACCTGACGAATATTTAGTTTTGCAGGATCTTTTTTTACTAAAAATAGATGTTTTATTGTTTTTCCGGCATGGGCATCACCCTCGACACCTATTCCCTCTATTAAGTTAATAGACTCTTGGTTTTTTTTACTAAATGTATGTGTTTTACTACTGCTGACAGCAAGAACTTTCGAAACCATCGTTTAATTACCTCAATAAATTAAAATTCTGTATTTCATGATATCAGAAAATACTAGATAAATCATGTCAAATCAGTTCCAAGTAGACGGAACATGACGAATCAGAAATGTAATTATACTTTTTTGAATTCCTGCAGAACTTTTCTCTGTCATCTGCTTTATGGATAAAAGGACGGGAAAGTTCTCTCTCTCAGGAATATTTATATTTACTTCTCTCTCATTACTAATCTCCAGTACAGTTCTCCTCTATGGGGAATTACAAAAACAGACCGATAAAATTTCCAAGTCTATCGAAGAGTTTCATATAGAGTCCCGGATACAATCTGATAATATGAGTGAAGATCTGTTGGATTTAACTTATTCAATTGAAGATTTCAGAGAGAGTTTCAAAAGTTTCAGTGAACTTCATTCTGAGAGATTGGGCGTACTCAATAGTTCTATTTTAGACAAGAACCAGAGTACAAATCGGGCGATTAGAGACTCGGCAAGAATGATTAATCAATCATTTCTGGAATTTTTGAATGCCAGGAATAGTGAAGTCAATTCTGATACTGATCCCTATAGAGATAATCTTGAAAACGAACTTGTTCTTGAACGAGCTTTTCATGAGGGGCGTAATTTATATAAGGAGAAGAGTTTCGCTGAGTCAAGGGATCTTTTTTTTGATGCTTTGACTATCTATCCCCATGACAGGGAGATCCGTTTTTACTATTTATCCAGTCTCTATTTGGCAGAACCGTCAAATATCAGTAACTATAAATATTTAAAAGATCAACTGAGGCTCTTTACTTATGATAAGACTTATTCAGAAAAATCTCTTAATATCCTCGCCGAGATCAGTCTTGCTGAAAATGACATGGAAAATGCCCATAGTCTTTTCTGCACACTGCATGAGGATTATGAAACAAATCTTCTCTATACCAGATCAAAAGGGCTTATTGAGTATCAGATGGGTCTATATGGAGAATCCCTGGAGAGTTTCTCATCTTATCTACATTCATATCCGTTGGACTATGAGATTATCTATTTTTACGGTTTATCACTCTATCAACTTGAATATTACAAGGAGGCTCTCGATCAGTTTTACAAGGTCGAAGAGTGTGATGAACTCTATGGAAATTTGAATAGGAAAATTGACGAAACACTCGAAAAGTTGGAGAACTCATGAGACGCCATTTGCTTTTGATAATAATATCCACTGTGATATTGCTCCCGCTTGATTTATGGGCATCGATCATCGTTATTGCTCCTATACAGATTCATTCGGAAGAGAAAATACAAATTTCTGGGCGGAGAATCTCTGAAAAAATAGCACTGGGAAATATCTATCTTTCCTATGCCGGATCGAGTGCTGAAGATATCTCAAACATTCTCGAGGCTTCTTCCTATTGTGAGAAAGAGGGATTAGATTTTCTCATTTACGGCTCTCTGACAAGGCTTAAGTTCAGCGATTCCATTGAAATGCGATTTTACAACCACAACAGCAGAAACATTGATCAGGTATTTTTCGGCAGTGATGACTGTGGCAATATAGATCGTCTTACCGCTGATATAAAATCTAAAATACACACTTATCTGGTAGAAGAGTTGGCATTATATGAAAAAAAAGAGGAAAAGCTTAAGCCAAGTCTGATTACTGTGCCTATTTCTGCCGGGTACTGGCTTCCGCTTGACAGGCAGTGGCGAGATTTGACAGTTTCTCTTTTTTCCATTAAATCAGGTGTCCTTCTCAATCCCTTTGAAGATATTCTCAGTACAGAGCATTTGGGTTTAAATTTTCATTTCGGAATTTCTTTACTCTATGAACTGGGTATAAATAATTCGCTCTACGAAGATTTTTATCAACACAAAATAAAAATCCTTTTCCCCTTGGCGTTGAGCCTGACCATTGTAGATACACACAGGATTTCTTTCCTCTTGTCCCCTTTATATCAACTGGATATTCTCAGTAAAACCAGGAATTACGAAGATGGAAAGGTTGAACTTTCCAGTGGATTCGGATTTTCATCCGGGATTTCCTATCACTACAATTTCAGCCGGCGATTCAGTGCCGGGATCGGCACATATTTTGATTTCATCTTTTACGACAAACCTCAGGTCAGCTTCAGACCTGAATTCTCATTTCTCATCCATTGTGGAAAATTCGCGGAAGGATCCCATATCAAATGAAAAAAATCATAATCATTTTTTTATTAGCAGTGTTGAATCTCTCATGTTCCGATGGCCTATATAACGAGCTCAACAGGCCTTCAGCAGATCCGGAAATATCTGAGCCGACTGTGATTTCATTTAGTGAAGAAAGCACCATTTTTGTCGAGTGGGATGATGATATCCTTGCTGATGAGTACATACTCTACAGAGCTTTAGACGGCAGTGTTCTCAATTTTCAGGAGATCTACAGAGGTATTGAATGCCAATATAGAGATACAAATGGTAATGATGATTATATCTATCACTATTCACTTGCCAAAGTGAGAGGGTTGAGATTTTTTGATATGTCATCCTCTGCTATGGGTGTCGTGAGTGTCACAACAGATGATTTTTATGAAGACAATAACTCAAAAGAAAAAGCCTCGATTCTGAATCAGGGGATTTTGATTACAGCCAATTTATACGGGTACCAGGATTCCTTCGGTAATTATTTGACTGATGAGGACTGGTATCGAATCAGTGTTCCTGCGGGATGCACTGCCAATGTCATTGTACGGCAACTATATCCACTCGCTTCCGATGGAGCTGATAATCATTTTAAATCCTATCAGGAGGGGCAGCCCTCTGTTCCGGTTGTTGATGGTAGAGATATCAATATCATCAATGGCTCAAATGTCAATGAAAATTATTACCTCGAGATATTTCCGAATCCTACTAAGTATTTTCCCAATCCCGATCCCGGTGGAACAATTGTCAGTTACCAGATTTTTATCGACAGGGTCTATTAAGGGGAGAATTTATGAAAACTTATTTCCAATTTTTTATAATTGTATTAGCCATTATCTCTTGTTCTCCTGAAGATTTTACAGTTCCGGATAATCCCGAAATTCCCTATACGGAGTTAATAGAGAACTCTGAGTTATTTCCTGAAACAGGTGATACAGGCGAATATGTTTTTTACAGCAATGATACTGATTTTCTTAAAACTTACGGAATGACATTCTGGGCTACAAAACTTCCCGATCAGTCCGATTTTGATCAGATTGATGTCTCTCTCTCAAAAATTAGCGGTAATAAACTTACGGGATATGGAGTGATTTTCTGCCATGGCTTGAGAGGAGAGCCTGAAGAGAAGACCATGCTCGTGTTTATGATCAATCTCAACCAGGAATACATAATCGGAGAAGTTATAGATGATGTATTTTCTATTTTAAGCCCATGGGCTAGCTACAACGGTCTTTACTCCGGTTATAACCAGGAAAACAGGGTAAAAATTGTTTTCGATCCTATGGGTGAAGAATTCCAATTGTACATCAACAACATGGATGACATTTTAATGACCTTCACTGATGATTATGCTCCTCTCCATAGAGAGGGTATTAGTGGTTTTATCACGGTCATCTCACCTTTGGATACCTTTCCCGAAGTTCCGGTTCACATCATTTTTAAAAATAATTTATAAGGAATCATTCATGGATATGCTGAAAAATACCCTGCTAATTCTGCTCATCAATTCAATTCTGTTTATGCAGGGGATTCCTGTATATGCTCTGCAGACAAAAAACCTCTCCTTTGGTTCCCTGATCAGTGTATCCATTGAAAATAAAGAATACACAGAACAGGTTTACAAAGATAGAGATAATATAGTCATTTTTGATGATGTCACTTTGTATATTCCCGCTGCCGCACTGAGTGAGAACATCATCATAACAATGAATAAACTTTATTCTATAGAGGGACTCAATGTCGGCATGGCTAACGTCACTCAGGGAGCTGCCGCTTACCGCTTTGGTCCCGACGGTATCAATTTCAGGCGGGACATTAAGATTGTGATCCCTTTCGATCCCGAAATAGCCAGATCTGAAACCGCCTTATCCAATTTGTATTCATGGTTTTTTAATAACGAGTCCGGGAGATGGGAAAAACTCGATCGGTTGAGTATCGATAGGGATAATTTTACGATAACTAGTCAGACGGATCACTTCACTGATATGATCAATTCAACCCTGCAGCTGCCCGAAGGTCCGGCACCTATTAATTTCAATCCCAATAGTATTAAAGAACTAAAATCAGCTGATCCGCGGACAGGAATTCCCGGTCTGTCCGGGCTTGAACCGTCTCAGACCGGTGATGCGTCCTTCGATATCCCTTTGAGAATTCCCAGAGGACGAGGGGGTGCTACACCTTCTCTGGCACTTACTTATAGCAATGAACTTATGAACGGATGGATGGGTAGAGGATTCAATATCTCATCTCCCTCAATAACAACCGATACGAGATTCGGTTTACCCGAATATGACAGGAATGACACCTATCTATACAAAGGGGAGGAGCTTATACCCATAAGCACTTCCGGCAGAAATACACTCTATAAACCGAGGAAAGACAGTAGCTTTGAACAGATCATCAGGAAAAGTGAATCCTTAGAATCAGACTTTTGGGAGATCTCTGATAAATCGGGAATGATATTCACTTATGGAACATCCGAGGGGTGGCTGGGACCAAATCGTGGAGACAAAACAAAAGTCTACACCTGGTATCTGACAGGCGTAAAAGATCCCAACGGGAATACCGTAAGCTACAATTATATATACGATAGTGATAACAATTATACCTATTTAGAATCGATTGTTTACTCGGGATATGAGAGTGTCGGTCTTTCTCAATCAGGGAAATATAAAATCCTTTTTGATCTGGAAGATGATCCCGGTTTGAAACGGAAAGACAGGAGGATTGATGCAAGGGGGAAATTCCCATCCAAATTGGTCGAATTGCTCAAACAGGTACGGGTTTTATATGATGAAAAGCTGATCCGATCCTATTTATTTACATATGGAATAAACGAATTCGGACAAACTCAGCTCCATTCCTACTCTGAGTATGATAAAAGTGAAGAAAAATTCTATACATATGCTTTTGATTATCACAAGCTTCCGGAAAATGATGCCGGTGGATATGACGGATTCGGAACGGATACATTGCCGCTATTCTGGAATACCTCGTTTGATAATTTAAGCGAATCTATCAGCGGGAGCGGAGGGGCAAGTCTTTCTGTCGGCATCAGTTTCAGGATTTTTGGTAGAACCATCGCCGGGGTCAATGTCCGTGGTGGTTACAACTATACGGGAGGAATGAACAAATCTCTCATGACAGACATCAATGGTGATGGTCTTCCCGACTTTATTGAAACGAGCAGTAAAAATCTGGGAACCTATATAAACAACGGTTTGGGCTTTGATAATACACTTCTCAACTTCGGAGGTCTGGGGTCGAATCTGAATGTTACCGGTCAGAACGGCGTTACTATCGGAGCTGGAGCGAGCCTGGGACCGGCCAGCGCTTCCATTACAGGGCAGTTTTCCTGGTCTTTTGCCAAAACCCTGCTTGCGGACTTCAACGGAGACGGATTTGTCGATCAGCTGGAGAGAGGAAGCGACTATTATAGAAAGAATAACGGAACATCCTTTGAAAAAGTGCCTCTTTTATTTGATAATACAGGATCGGCGGATCCCATCGTTCCCACAGCCGCTGATTTAGCAGAAGAGGAGAAATATAAAAAGGCTTTTTATCAGGAAGACCCTCTTGTGAGATGGAACTCCGCCGCATCAGGTACTGTTGAGATCAAACAAACCGTGGAAGCAGTCTCTTCTGATATAAGCAAAGACGGACTGGATTTTAGAACCTATTTCAAAGATCGGACGGAGACCATTTCTCTTGGTAATACAGGTGATAAAGCCTCAGAAATATATTCATTTACAGTGTCCGAAGGAGATGATCTCTACTTTCATCTTGATCCCGGAGAAATAGAAAAGGGTGATGATGTAAAATGGGATAATACCATTACCTACAAAGAGATTGATTTATTAGAGACTCTTGATTTAATTTCATCTCTTGATCCTCCGCGTATCATAAATAATTCTCTGCCTTTTTCAGAGCTTTCCCATATGTATAATCGTACAACACTTAAAGATTCTGATGAAAATTCCTATTACCGTTATACTCGGAAAGGGGATTGGATCAATTTTGTAAATGGCTCAAATTATCAGAAAATGTATCTCTACAATATGTTCATTCCAAAGCTTGTGACTCTAAACCAATACCTGAGAATGAAAGAGGTAATGACCTTTGACCCTGTTTTATTCTTACAGGGGTACGAATATGATGTTATTAAAAGACAATTTCTTAGAAAAAACGATTTTTCTGATCTCCAGCTTAAAAGCCATTTAAATGAATGGACCGACTCTGAAAAATTAAACTGCAGCGGATTCATATGGTTTGACGGCAGTCTGTTTAATCCCAATCCGGTTAATACAGCAAGATTCATCAAAAGCCGTAGCACAACTCTGGGTTCTCATTTGTATGATACTTATGAATTAACCTCTCCTGGAACGAAAGATATATCCGGCAATATTTTTGTGGAATCAATTAGTACACTGAATGGTGATCTGGAAATTACCTATGATGGTGCCCATATCAATTATCCTGAATCCACATCTAAGACAGAGACCTCTAATTCTCTCAGCTTTAGTACGAGCCTGAATGGGTATGAGTACAGTGTGACATATTCCGGTAAAAAATATTTGATAGAATCAATCTCGAAGGCAGTGTTTGAACAGGATATAAAAAAAATGGTTCTGGAAGATCAAGATGTTAACTTAAAGGACTACAGAATCATTCAACCGGAATTACATGATCAGTTGCATGATTCATTTCTCAATGAGGATTTCCATTTTTACAGTGAAGACTTCCTCAATAAACATTTCAGTGAAATATCCTCAGGTTTATATTCAGAGCTGTTGTCAAATATGATTGTTGATGATCAGCTCCTTTTTCAAACGCTCTACACTGAAAATATAAGCACCAGTTTCTATGAATTGAAAAGTGATGCCTCAGAGACGAACATCTTATTCGTACTGGAAAAAATATATGAAAATACAGATTATTCCGAATCGCTCTTTTCAGAAAATAATGAGATGTTCCTGATGACAGACGTAGAGTTTTCAGAGATAAACGATTCTCTGATCTCTCAGTCTTATTCGTGGGAACAGTTTTATGAAAAATACGATGATACTATCAAGGGCATATCCTATTTCACGATCCAAAGTGATATAATCCTATCTGATATAGTTCAGTTAAAAATCCTGCTGAAGGGACTGAATATTTATGAACACTTTTATAGAGAAAACTCAGAAACAAGCAGTTTTGAAATAAACCCATCACTTGAAGGTTCCGATCAATTTAAGGTCCTGGGGAAATTATATGATTTGACAGATCTGCCGGAGACCATTTTTATTAGTGATGATGATTTTTTTCTGATCGGAGATCAGGAGTTTTCAGAATTGAATTTCCATTTACAGGAGAACTCTCTCTCATGGGAAAACATTCTGGAACAGTATTCAGATATAAGTACAGGGAATAGTTTTTATGCGATTCAAGAGAATCTAACAGAGGAATTTCGTGATCTCTTTTCCTCGGTTCTGGAAGATTTCCTATTTCAGAAAATACATTTTCCCTATTATGAGTTAAATGGCGAGATGTATTCGCTGAAAAGTTCTTTATCCGCAGAGGACGAGGGCAATGTTTCAGATTTTTTCAGAACAAATAATATTTACCTCTGGAATACGTTCTCAAAAGTACTTGAATATTTAAAGGGAAATCCGATCCCTGTAGAACCATATACAGCGTCAGGTGGTGAAGACTTTAACAGCTTATTTTCCGGATTTACAAGTGCTGAATCTAACAGTTCCATCGGCATAGCAGCCTTTCCCGATATGGATGGCAGCGGAAATATTTTTGAGAGAGCCGTATACATCCCCGTGTACAATTTCGAGCAGGATTTCAGTACCGATAATTTCATTAATTACGACATTCTGGACATCGACATTGGGAACAATACAGAATTGGAAGGTGAACCTCTTCTCTATTACATCGATCCCCTTTATGGCGGATACAGAAACTGGTCATATGGAGTGTGGACCGGCTATTTTGACTGGGATGAAGAGGGTCTTAATGACTTATATCAGGATATGATCGACAATAATTTTGAAGAAACCGCTGAATCAGACACTCCGCCGTTACTCACTTCAGCAAGTCAAAATTATTCTTCTGTTTTGAATAGCACCCGGGTTGAAACAATAGGCGCAGATAATAACATGTCTCTTGATTTGGACTCCATCATCGGACCGGTTAGTTCAACCAATAGAACTGAAATTGATGATAATGGTGGAAGCACAGTGCTTTCCAATGATTTCTGTGTAGTTATTCAAAGAGATTATATGCATCCGTCGCGAAAAGGCGGAGACTCGTACAACAATATACCCAAGGGATCCGGATCATCCCGTGGGGATAGTATCCCCTTTCTCAGTAAATCGAAAAGTAATTCTCTCGATACGAGTGCCGGGGTTTCCCTTGTAGGAATTGGTGGAAGCATTGGATTGAATACGGGAGATTCCTGGCAATACGGTAGTTTGATTGATCTCAATGGAGACCGGTATCCCGACCTGATTGAGACTTCACGAAACGGGAGCACATCGGCTCAGGTCAGCCTCGGCACAGGAGAGGGATTCTTTCCTGTTCAAAATGCGACAATCCCTTTTGGTAAACTGTCTGAGAACTCAATCCGTAGCCTTTCATTCGGTGGTTCTGCCTCTGCCTCAAGTGGAAATCAGAGATACACTTTTAGTGATGATGGAAAACCAGAGAAAGTCACAGTTGAAACTGGAGGTCGTGGCAGCAGTGTGAGTATTTCAGCCAACGGCAGTATCGGGGTATCAATCAATCAAACCGGATTTAGGGATATCAATGGTGATGGATTGGTCGATCAGCTACATCGCAGCGGTACAGGGGACTTCAGGACGGGGCTGAATTCGGGAGATTTGCAATTTCTCTCCGGTGACAGTTGGGGCCATTCCTTTAGTGAACAATTTTGGGGTGGTTCGATCTTTACAGGCGATTTAACAAAATCCTCAGGATTGAGTTATTCAACATTCGGTTCTTTTGGAGGGACTTTCTCTATTGGATTGGGTATCGTCGGTGGCTCCCTGGGATTCTCTGTCAATACTAACACCACTCTTACTCAATTGATCGATATGAATGGTGACGGATTGCCCGATCAGGTAATCAAAGAGGATGATACTCCATACTTTTTAGTCAGATATAATCTCGGTGATACCTTTTCCGACAGTACTGTCAAATTGTATAGGCCCGAATGGATTGAATATGATCTTGAGGCTCTGTTTCTCCAGGATTTGGGAACTATCAAAAATAATCTATCCGGGTCATCGGTTGGGGGAAAATCTGTTTCAGGCTCTGCAAAAGAAGAACTACCCGATAGAGCTGATTCTCAATTTAGTGAATTCGGGGACCCTTTTTCAGTAAATGATACCATAAGCTGTTCTAAAGGATTGTCTATTAATTTAGGGGCATCTTTAGAATTTTTAATCCCCTGCGGTTTCATTTTATTTTCCATTGAACCGGGAATAAACGGCTCATATGCCAACACTTCGACTTCACTTTCTATGATGGATATCAATGGAGATGGGCTTCCGGATCATGTCTTAACAGTCTCGGGACAAATGATGCAGGTTAAACTCAATGGCAGTTTTAATGTGGGCCTGCTGGAGACGATACAACTTCCTTCCGGCGGAAGTTATCAACTGGAATATGCAACGACGGGTAATACAGTGGAAATGCCCCAGAGCAGAACCGTTCTTCAATCGGTCACTATGTCTGATGGATTCGATGATGATCTGACCGAAGGTTCACATAAATATACAACAAGTTACCTATATCAAGATGGATATTATAATCGTGATGAACGGCTTTTCTATGGATTTGGTACTGTAAAAACCATTCTCGGAGATAATTCCGTACAGACAGTACACTATTCCAATCAAAAATATTCCAATGATACGGCTAATATGAATTATTACTGGAGAGACCTCATCATTTCTAAATCACTAGTGGATGAGTCGGGGAATTTATTGCTTGTAGAGATCAATGGTTATGAAATGGAAGAGTCTCATTCATCCCTTTCATTTCATAAGCGCATTTTTTCACCATTATTGACATCTTCCTCTAAAGAGGTCTTCGAAGAGGGTAGCAGCGATTCATTGACTTCCCGCATTGAATATTTATACAAAGATTATGGAAATATCATAGCGATGAAGGATCTTGGAATTATATCTGATCACGATGATGATATTTATCTGACAATTTCCTATGCTGATAAATCTGGTTTTACCGGTTATCTACCCTCACTCCCTGAAACTCTGGAAGTTCGCAATTTTGATGGAGATCTTTTCAGGAGAAGAGAAGGGTCTTATGACCATAAGGGTAATATGAAATCTCTTACTCAATATTCCAATAACAACGATGCAATAGAATATTTGCTCTCCTATGGAGATTATGGAAATCTTGCTCTTGTTAGAGGTCCCGGGAAACCTGGCAGTTACAGTGGACCGGAGATGGCTTATGAATACGATAGCGAAGTCTCGACATATGTTACTAAGATATCGCAGGGAAACAGCAGTGCCGGGATTGATGATTATATCTCTGTAATGGATTGGGATTTAGCCCTGGGGGTAGAAAAAACCAGTATAGATATCAATGGGAATATACAACAGAAACAATACGATGATTTTGGCAGGCTAATTGAGATTAGAACTCCCTATGATACAGGTATAAAAGCTTCTGTACGATATGAGTACAATATTGAATCATTTCCTTGTAATGCTATTACATACAATAAACTCCGGTTTGACTCGGATGATGAAACGGTCCTGAAAACTTCTGTATTGATTGATGGCCTGGGAAGGGTTGTTCAAACAGGCAAAGAGGGTGAAATCTACTCAGAAGGTACAAGCCATTATGGATGGAATCTCTCAGGACGGGTACTCTACGATTCGAAAGGGCGAATAGTACAGGAGGGACAGAACAGTTTTTCCGAAGGGACAGATCTCCCGGGTATTGCTGAAATGCGCAAACCGACGACGAAGATCTATGACAATCGGGATAGAATCTTGCAGGTCATTCTGCCCGATGAGACATATCTGGAAACGGATTTTAACATTGTAGAAAATCAGTTGGTGGCAAAAACTCGAGATCCCGAAGGCAATATTACAGAAAACAGAACAGACATGAGGGGTAATATCACACAGATCGTTAAACGCAGCGGTGCCGGGAATCTTTTGACATCTTCATCTTATGCTTACAATATTATGGGAGAGCTGCTTGAAGCTATCGATGATCAGGGTAACGCTGTCTCCTTAAGATACGATCAAATGGGTAGAAATCTCTCTGTAAATAGCCCGGATGCAGGATACATTACTTTTGTATACGATGAGTCGGGAAACCTTATTGAGAAAACTGATAATAATCTGCGGGCTATGGGTGGAATAATCAGGTATGAATATGATGGTTTAAACCGTCTGATAAAAATAGATTACCCCTTTATAGCCGATACAACCATGATATATGGAGAGGCAGATCGAGATGATAACGGTTCGGGAAGGCTGATCAGCAGTACCGATGAATCGGGAACTATCGTCAACAAATATGGAAAACTGGGGGAAATTGTCAATTTAAGCCGTACGCTGAATCGCCTGTCGCTCGCATCAGATCCGGAATCCGCTGAAATGACGTATAAATCCGACTATCTCGGACGGATGGAACAGATTACCTATCCCGATGGTGAAATTGTTACCTATGGATATGATTCCGGTGGTCAAGTGACATCGGTCACTGGAGATAGGCTTGGTGTGTCAACAGAATACATCAAAAAAATAGGCTATGACGAGTTTGGGCAGAGAACATATATCTTCTATGAAAATGATATTGAAACCATATACGAATATGATGAAGACAGAAGATGGCTGAAAAATCTCCAGAGTACAAATGATCTGGGGCGTGAAATCCAGAATCTGAGCTACAATTTTGACAATATCGGAAATATAATCCAGCTGGACAATGACAGTGAGTTATACCGGACAACTCAGACTTATGAATATGATGAGCTTTACCAATTAACTGGTGCCTCAGGAGCCTATGAAAGCCGATCTACGGGATCACTTGATTACACATCGGATTATTCACAGAATTTTACATTCGACAGCATTGGGAATATGCAGACTAAATCCAGCAGTCAGTATTATTCGCCTGCCAGAGTGGGTGCGGGGAATCTCAATTATGAATACGATTTTGAATATTATAAAAATAAACCACATCAAGCTGAAAGAATTGGCAATCTATGGTATATTTATGATGATAATGGGAATGTGATCGAAGAAAGGGAAGGTGGTCACAGTTCATCTGAAAATGGGTATGGTGGAGCCGGTTTGAACAACAGCGATGACCTTTACTGGACTGGTTATGGTTTCGGCCTCTACAACAGCCAGGGTGAAGAGGAAAGTGTTTATTGCCGCGAATACACCTGGGATGAGGAGAATCGCTTGAAAGAGAGTTCCGACATCAATCACACTGTAGAATATCTCTACGATTCATCGGGAGAGAGAACTGTGAAAAACTCATCTCTTGGTGAAACTCTCTACTTCAACAGCATGTGGCAGGTCACCCCAGAAGATGAATACAACACTCGCCAGAGCAAGCACATATATGTGGGAGAAAGCCGTATCGCAACCAGGTTGAACTATAACGAATCACAAACCACCGGTTTTGAAGAGGAAAATACCTATTATTACCATTGTGATCATTTGGGCAGTGCCAATATTGTCTCCGATTCTTATGGTGAAGTTTATGAACATCTGGAATATACCCCTTACGGTGAGATGTGGATTGAAGAAACGGCCGAAAGTTTGGACTTTATC
Source organism: Spirochaetaceae bacterium (assembly GCA_016744925.1). Lineage (GTDB taxonomy): Bacteria > Spirochaetota > Spirochaetia > DSM-2461 > DSM-2461 > Spirochaeta_F. The sequence goes on along the minus strand of JADGDJ010000059.1, from coordinate 1,203 downwards.
CCTTTCCGCTTTACCGCAAAAGAGTGGGATGAAGAGACTCGGCTCTATTACATGAGCGCAAGGTATCAGAATCCGATGACGTCCAGGTGGATGAGTGCGGATCCGGCGGGATTGGGTTTGGCTAATCCGAATAGGGAAGGATTTAACATAATCGAGTCTCTTAACTGGTATTCATATGCTGGGAATAATCCGATTATCTATAGAGATCCGACTGGTATGAGACTTGATGACGATTTGGAAACTGATATTAAACGTAAAACTCATGTCGTCGTTGAACGAAGTCCTGAAACTGATCAAAATAATGATACAATTAAAGTAATGATTGGTGAAACTCTTGTCTCTGAATATGGGGGCGTGCAAAGTGAAAAGAATATGAAATCTGATTCTCAGACGAAAGGATCCGATAGAGCTAAACCAGGTACTGAAGACGGATCTCCTGTAGGAACTTTACCTGTCGGTGATGATTATGAATTGTTAATGTTAGAAAAAACGCCGACTTATGATAAGGCATTATCTATTTCAAGTAAAACAGCTCAACTACCAGGTACTTCTAAGAAAGGAATCTCTAGGTGGTTGGGTATGCTAATTCATTCTTTTTCATCAATAACAAAAGAACAACCAGAAGGGTGGAGTTTAGGGTGTCAAGTGCTCCCCGATAATTCTTTTACAGATTTTCGTAATGATCTAGAAGGGCTTGGTTTTAAAAATGGAGATTCTTTACCTATGTCAATTAAGCAATTGAACTTTGTTGAAAGAAGGTGAAATGAAAAAAACAGGATTGATTTTGAATAAAACAAAAATGATATTTATTTTGGTATTAAGTTTCTCAAAACTGATTTATTCAGTTGATCTAGATGGGGCTTTCTATAATGGTGGTATTGAACCAACAATATTTAATAATAAGATTCGAGAATCAATCTCAACATTCTATTTTGATGAAAGTGAATATGAATTTTGGCACAGTTTAGGTTGGGTTGAACCCAAAAATAGAGATGTCCCAGATAGATTTATTGATTCACAATTTGGCTATATTGAAACAGGAATATACACTTTAAAGAGTATTGATAATTTTACTTATTTAAATTTAAAAAGTAAAACTGATTTTACTTTAAAATCAGAACTTGGTGTATTGTTTAATCCAAGAGTTTTATATTTATATGATAATGATATGTTATTTTTTGCTAGTAATGATGGTCTTCATTC